>JAHLFQ010000023.1 GCA_018883705.1 Candidatus Cellulosilyticum pullistercoris | reverse complement strand
GCTTTAACTAAACATCTTTTATACATTTATCTATTCACCAGCTTTTAATGGGTTTACTTTGATACCAGGTCCCATTGTTGTTGAAACAGAGATGCTACGAAGGTATTGACCTTTAGCAGCAGCTGGTTTTGCTTTAATGATTGCACTCATTAATGTGTGGAAGTTGTCTTGTAATTTTTCAGCTCCGAAAGATACTTTACCGATTGGAACGTGAATAATGTTTGTTTTGTCAAGACGGTATTCGATTTTACCAGCTTTGATATCGTTGATAGCTTTAGTTACATCCATAGTAACTGTACCAGCTTTAGGGTTTGGCATTAAACCTTTTGGTCCAAGTACACGACCAAGACGACCAACAACACCCATCATATCTGGAGTTGCAACAACAACGTCAAATTCGAACCAACCTTCACCTTGGATTTTTGGAATTAATTCTTCGCCACCTACGAAGTCTGCACCAGCAGCTTTAGCTTCGTCAGCTTTAACACCTTTAGCGAATACTAATACTCTTTGAGTTTTACCTGTTCCGTGTGGTAATACGATAGCACCACGAACTTGTTGATCAGCATGACGGCTGTCTACACCTAATTTAATGTGTGCTTCAACTGTTTCATCAAATTTAGCAGTTGATGTTTTTGTTACTAATTCGAATAATTCTGCTGGATCATAAACCTTTGTACGGTCTACAAGTTTAGCAGCTTCAATATATTTTTTTCCTCTTTTCATCACTGTACCTCCTTGTGGTATTAGCGGGGTCTGTGCCCTCCCACGTAAATAGTTTACGCGCCTAATTTAAATTTTTATTTCAACTTAAATAATGATTATTCTTGAACTGTGATACCCATTGAACGAGCTGTACCAGCAATCATGCTAATAGCTGCTTCAAGGCTACCTGCGTTTAAGTCAGGCATTTTAAGTTCAGCAATTTTAGTAATTTCTTCTTTAGAAATTGTAGCTACTTTTTGTTTGATTGAGTTAGCTGAACCTGATTCAAGTTTGCAAGCTTTCTTTAAAAGAACTGCTGCTGGTGGAGTTTTTGTAATGAAAGAGAAAGATCTATCAGCATATACAGTAATTACTACTGGAATGATAAGACCTGCATCTTTAGCTGTTCTTTCATTAAACTCTTTTGTAAATTGAACGATATTTACACCGTGTTGACCAAGAGCTGGACCAACTGGTGGAGCTGGAGTTGCCTTACCAGCTGCAATTTGTAATTTAATCATACCTGTAACTTTTTTTGCCATTACCGTTACCTCCTAAAAAATGTGGTGTTCGCGGGGAATTCCCTCCCACTCGCGCGCTTTTGTAATTCAATGATTACTCATATATTGAAGTCTACATCAAATTAGGTGTGACTTGCTACTGGAAATTATCACTATTCAAATATCTCTACTTGATTCATGCTAATTTCTACAGGGAACTCTCTACCAAATCCTGTGACTGATACAACAATTGTACCTTTTGATTGGTGTATTTCTTTTACAATACCTTCTGAACCTTCGAATGCACCAGAAAGTAGTGTAACTGCATCTCCAATATTTACATTTGGAGCCAGGCCGATAATATCGATTCCCATATTCTTGATTTCTTCTGGTGACAAAGATACTGGCTTAGAGTCTGGCCCAACGAATCCTGTAACTCCACGTGTATTACGTACAACGTACCATGTATCATCTGTCATAACCATTTTAATTAGTACATAACCAGGGAATGTTTTGCGTTGAACAGTCTTTTTAACACCGTTCTTTTCTTCTACTTCTTGTTGCAAAGGAACTTCAACAGCATGTATGAGTTCTTCCATGTTACGGTTCTTGATCGCTTTTTCAATATTCATTTTTACTTTGTTTTCATATCCTGAAAAAGTATGAACTACATACCATTTTGCCTTTTCCATGTGTTGTTCCTCCATTAAAATAATCCTTCTACTAATTTTTCAATTACTTGAATCCCACCACTAACAAAAAAGTCCATGATGTAGATTATAATACCAACAATAATAGAAAACCCTAAAACATTTAATGTTAGTTTCGTAAGTTCCTGTCTGTTAGGCCATACAACTCGTTTGCTCTCTGCAATAAAGTCTTTAAAAAACTCTACCATTACTCCATTCCTCCCTGGGGCAGATTATGCACACAAATTATTTTTTAGTTTCTTTGTGTAATGTGTGTGTTTTACAGAATCTGCAGTATTTTTTTGTTTCCATGCGATCAGGATGTGCTTTTTTATCCTTAGTCATGTTGTAGTTTCTGCGCTTGCAATCTTCACAAGCTAATGTAATTTGTACTCTCACGTTTTGACACCTCCACTTGAGTTAAATCTCTTTTAAAAATTGCCATAAAAAAAAGACCTATTTAGGTACAAACCTACTATATCACACTTCTAAATAGGCCGTCAAGCAGATTGAATCGTATTTTGTTGTAAAATTTAGGATTTAGTTTCTAACTTGATTTTTCTTGTAGGCATTTGCTACACACTGAGCACTCGGCTTTATCTCCACCTTCTCAGGTCTGCTACTTATCTTGCTCGTTAAAAGCCTTAGATTATTTTGTTCCTGTTTTGTGATACGCTCTTTTGTTTCTAAAATACGTGCTACCCTTTCTTTAACTTCTTTAATTAAGGTGCTTTGAATTAATGCTTCTCTATGACTTTGATAACTCTCCTGAAATAAAACTTCTACCTGTGTTAATTCCTGTATAACCTCATCTTTATAGCCCACTATTTCTTCTATAACATTTAAGGCCTCGTCTTCTTCACTACCTAACTCATGAAGTAAAACTTCTGTCTTTACCACTTTAAGAAACCAGTGTACCTATTCCTTCGTAACATTCTTTTTCTTGTTCTAATACTTGAGCAAGCTCATAGATAATCCCTGCCATAACCTTTTATCCTCTAACGTCAAATTGTGATAATATTTTTTCTGCAACCTCTTCTGCTTTTACATTATAGTTGCCACTACTCATTCTATTTTTTATTTCCTCTACCTTATCTGTCCTTACATCTGGAACATCTGAAAGTAGCTTAGTCATGTTCGTAAAATCTTTCGCTCTACTAGAAAATTCTACTTCGTCTTTTTTACTTGTTTTATCTAACTTCTTCGAAGCTGTAGTACTTTGCGCTTTATAAGCGTCATATATTCGATTAATTGCATCTATCCTCATACGAACCGCTCCTTTAACTATTTACTTTGTATAATATATCGGCTTTTCATTTGATGTCTTTAATATTTTTCTTAGATTAGTAAAAAATAAGAAGATGTCCTATTGGTAGGCACCTTCTTATTTAAATTTATTTAATTTTATCCGATTCAAGATATCTCATCTTAGGTCTTGAATCACTCTCATTTTTCTCTGGTGAAACTAACATCCTCTTAACTTTGTTTATCTCATTAGAGACTTCTTTCTTACAATCAGAGCAAAAGCGCCCTGTTGTAATTTGCTTCCCACACCTTTCACAAGTTAAGACAATAGGTGAATGAGATGATACTTCCAGTCTTCCATCATGAAGAAACTTTTCAATCAGTTTTACTGACACCCCTGTTTCCTGATTGATTTCGTACATATTAGCACCAGGATGTTCTCTTAAATAGGTCTTAACCTTTTGGAACATTTCTTCTTCAGCTTCCTTACACTGAAGACAAAGCTCTGGTCCTGTAATATATTGAAACATCTTCCTACAATTACGACATACTCTAATATCCATACCAATCCCTCCCAATTAATTAAAAATCACCTTTTCCCACAACTACTGCAACTATTTTTGCATTTCTAAACGCATATTGCTTTCTTAGTACCTTAATGCATTCTTTTATTGTACTTCCTGTTGTATAGATATCATCAATCATCACTACATAATGAGCATCTTGATTGCATTTTTCTGTAAGAAAAGTAATACTTCCTTGTATATTACTGTAGCGTTCTTCTCTACTGCAAGCAGCTTGTGGTTTGGTATCTCTTACCCTCTTTAAACAATCCCATACTGGAATATTCGATAGCTTACTTATTTCTCTAGCTAAGTCAAGTGCTTGGTTAAATCCTCTTTTTCTCATTCTAGAAGGTGCAAGAGGAACAGGAATAATCGAATCTACAGAAACTTTATCAAAGACTTTCTGCTCATTTACTAAAAGCTGAGCAAATCCCTTTGCATACTTTCTAACACCTCGATACTTCCATCTTAAAATAGCTTTTCGATACTCACTGGTATAGGGGAAAAGTGCTATAATTTGCCTTGGTCTATCTTCTAGTATATCTAGTGCCTCATCTAATTCATTACAAATGTCTACTTGTAAAACCTGATCTTCTCCTAATAGTTCCGCCTTCTCTGCATGAAATTTATCATAGCATAA
>JAHLFQ010000185.1 GCA_018883705.1 Candidatus Cellulosilyticum pullistercoris | reverse complement strand
ACACCACTTTGAGCAAGTACATGGGTATAAGACTTTAGATCTTCTAAAATTTCCCTTCTAAATAGCTCATAAAATACCCCTACTACCATGACTAATGTTGCAATAATAGCAATAGCCGTAAGTCCCAAAAGTTGAATATTAATTTTTCTTTTCATATGAGGTACTCCGTTATTCCATAATATAGCCTACATTTCTCACCGTCTTAATGGTTACATTGGCTTCTTTTAACTTTTGTCGTAAGGTTTTAATATGCATGTCTAAAGTTCTAGATTCTCCTTCAAAATCTGTCCCCCAAATTCTTTCCATTATAATATCTCTACTCATAACAATTCCTGTATTGATGAGAAGTAGTTTTAATAATTCATACTCTTTATAAGTGAGGTCACAAGGCTCTTCTTTAATATAAACCATGTGTTTTTCATTATCGATATATAAATCAGCCAAAGACAGTACCTTATCTTCATCCATTCCTTTACTTCTTCTAAGTACAGCTTTAACCCTAGATATAAGCTCCATCACCCCAAAAGGTTTGGTAATATAATCATCTGCACCTATATCTAATCCTTTTACCTTATCAATCTCTGTTGTCTTAGCTGTTACAAGAATAATAGGAATCTTTCTAGTTTCTGACATACTTCTCAGTTTCCTAACTACCTCTAGTCCATCCTCATCTGGAAGCATTATATCTAGTAATATAAGCTGCGGTACTTTATCTGCAAGTTTTTTATAAAAATCTTTTGCACATTCGAAATCCATCACATTATAGCCACTATTTTTTAGAGCAAAACTCTCGATTTCTCTAATGTTCTGGTCATCTTCTACAATATATATCCATGCCATCGCTTCATCGCCTCCCACATAAGTAATATGTCATTCTATTTATTATTTTATCATACACACCACTTACTATGCAGAGATTTATGGCAATCTGTATTGCCTTTTATAAGAATTATACTTTTCTCTGAATTCTGTATTATCTTCTCTTTTAAGCTCCTCAAGATATTCATGAGCATCAAAACCTTCTTCATTATTTAACTGAATGATACAAATTGCAATATTTGAACAGTGATCCGCTACTCTTTCATAGTTTGTTTTAATATCAGAGAAAATGAAACCAAGTTCAATGGTACATACACCTTCTCTTAGTCTTTCAATATGACGTTTTTTAAGCTTTTCATTTAAGTGATCAATAACTTCTTCTAATGGCTCAACTGCTACTGCAAGTTCTTTATCTTCATCTTCAAATACTTGTATTGAAATATTAATAATATCTCTTACTGCTCTAGAGAATACTTTAAGTTCCTCCTCAGCCATACTAGAAAAAGTTACGCCTTTATCATGCATTTCCTTAGCTGCTTCCATAATGTTTACCGCATGATCTGAAATACGTTCAAAATCTCCAATTAAATGTAATAACATAGACAATGTATGGCTATCTTTTTCTAAAATATTTTTTCTGCTTAATTTAATCAGATATGAACCAATTTCATCTTCATAACGGTCTACACGACTTTCTAAGTTTTCAACTTCTGCCGCTTTATTTTCATCATATTCACTGAGTAACTCAATTGCTTTAAATAAAGCCATTTTAGAAAGCTCTGCCATTTTAACAGTTAAACTTTTACACTGTGCAATTGCAAAAGATGGTGAATCTAAGAAACGTACATCAAGTACTTGGAAATCATCAGCCTCAGCCATTAACTTTTTCTCTACTTCATCTTCACGAATTGTTAAGTATGCAAGTTTTTCTAAACCTTTAGTAAATGGTAATAGTATTAAAGTTGCTATCACGTTAAATATCGTATGAATCAGTGCAATACCCGCTGCACCTGCTACACTTTCCATAAAACTAAAGTGTACAAAAGCATTAATCGCATAAAATCCTACCATAAATACAATTGTTCCAATAACGTTAAAGTATAGATGTACAAGGGCAGCTCTTCTCGCATTTTTACTAGCCCCTACACTAGAGATGATTGCTGTCACACATGTTCCAATATTTTGTCCCATAATGATAGGAAATGCTGATGCATAACTTACTGAACCAGTTGCACAAAGTGCTTGTAAGATCCCAACTGATGCAGAAGAACTTTGAATAATTGCTGTTAATAGTGCGCCTGCTAGCATCCCTAAAATCGGATTAGAAAACATCACAAAAAGATTCGTAAACGCTGGTACATCAGCAAGTGGTTTTACAGCACCACTCATCGTATCCATACCCACCATTAATATTCCGAATCCAACTAAAATCATACCAATGTCTTTTTTCTTTTCTTTCTTCGAAAACATAATAAATGCTACACCAATTAATGCAAGTATTGGTGCAAAAGAACTTGGTTTAAGTAATTTTATAAAGAAGTTACTACTTTCTATTCCTGATAAACTTAGAATCCAAGAAGTAATAGTTGTCCCAATATTAGCTCCCATAATGATACCAATAGCTTGAGATAGCTTCATAATTCCTGAGTTTACAAAACCAACTACCATAACAGTTGTCGCTGACGAAGATTGAATAACAGCAGTTACGATAGCACCCAGTGCAACTGCTTTAAAAGGATTAGAGGTAAGTTTTTCTAAGATTTTTTCTAGGCGACCACCAGATATTTTACTTAGACCTTCACCCATAGTATGCATTCCATATAGGAAAAGCGCTAATCCTCCGAGCATAGTAAGTACATTAAAAAAATCCATAATAATTACTCCTTATATTTCTATAAATATTTCATATGCCTATTTACTTTCAGAAGCATAATACAATATTTATGTAAAATATAAGGAGTCCCAATGTAAAATTTGTGTAAATTTTTAGTGTTCGCCTGTGATGGCAAAGATTACCCACTCTGCGATATTTGTTGCATGATCCCCAATACGCTCGAAATATTTAGCAATCATAAGTAGGTCTGTAGCCTGTTCACCATTTTCTGCATTCTCATTGATTAGTCTAATAAGCTCTGTTTTAACATCTGAAAATAGCTTATCAACAATATCATCATGGCTAATAACATCATGTGCCATTGCTAAATCTCTGTTAACGAAAGCTTCAACACTTTTGATTACCATATAAGTTGTTTCTTTAGCCATCTTCTCAAGATGCTCTAATTTCTTAAGATAAGGCTCTTTAGCTAGATGTACTGTAATTTCAGAAATATCAGCAGCTTGGTCCCCAATCCTTTCCATGTCTGTAATCATTTTTAGTGCTGCAGAAATTAATCTTAAGTCTTTTGCTACTGGTTGTTGTTGAAGTAGTAACTTCAGACATAAGTTTTCAATTTTCTTTTCTTGTTCATCTATTTGATTATCAAAGCCAATTGCTTCATTAGCTTTATCAACGTCTTGGCGTACAAGTGCGCTAATCGCCATTTCAATAGCTTGCTCAATGAGTGAACCCATTCTGATAAGTTCTGAATTAAGATCTTTTAATTGTCTATCAAAACCATTTCTCATTAACCGAACCTCCCTGTAATATAATCCTCTGTTCTCTTATCTCTTGGCATAGAGAATATCTTTTCTGTCTGTCCTGCTTCAACAATTTCCCCCATTAAGAAGAAAACAGTTTGATCAGATACCCTAGTTGCTTGTTGCATATTATGTGTTACCATAACAATTGTGTAGTCTTTCTTAAGTTCTACAACTAAGTCTTCAATCTTTGAAGTTGAGATTGGGTCAAGTGCTGATGTTGGCTCATCCATAAGGATTACTTCTGGCTGTACTGCTAATGCTCTTGCAATACAAAGTCTTTGTTGTTGCCCACCTGATAAACCTAGTGCACTCTTTTTTAATCTATCTTTTACTTCATTCCAAATAGCTGCATCTCTTAATGATTTTTCTACAATCTCGTCAAGCTTTGCTTTGTTACGTATTCCATGTGTACGTGGTCCAAAAGCGATATTATCATAAATACTCATAGGAAATGGGTTTGGCTTTTGGAAAACCATACCTACTCTTTTTCTAAGAAGATTGATGTCCATATCTCCATAGATATCTTCATTATCAAGTAGCACTTTCCCTGTGATCTTACATCCTTCTACTAAATCATTCATGCGGTTTAAAGATTTAAGAAAAGTTGATTTTCCGCATCCAGATGGTCCAATAAAAGCTGTAATTTCATTTCTATTAATATTCAAGTTAATATCTTTTAATGCCTTGAAATCACCGTAATATAAATCTAAATGCTCTACTGTAAATTTACTCATATTTTCCTATCCTCTCGAGATTCTCTTAGCTAAAAATCCTGAGAACCAATTGATTCCCATTACAATTAATAAAAGTACAACTGCTGTTGCATAGGCTTCATCAGTATGAAGACCTTCACGTGAAAGCGTGTACATATGAACAGATAATGTTCTTCCTGATGCAAACAAACTGCCTGATGCTTCTGCTACTGTTCCTGCTGTATAAATCAGTGCTGCTGTTTCTCCAACAATTCTACCAACAGCTAAAATAATACCTGACAAAATACCTGGCACTGCGGCTGGTAAAATGATACAAAATACTGTTCTAAGACGACCTGCTCCTAATCCAAAACTTCCCTCTCTATAGCTATCTGGTACTGATAAAAGTGCCTCTTCTGTCGTTCTCATAATAACTGGTAGTACCATAATAGCTAATGTAAATGCCCCTGCTAGGATAGAATAGCCCCAACCAAGAGTTGTTACGAAAAATAACATTCCGAAAAGTCCATATATAATAGAAGGAATACCTGATAATGTTTCTGCTGTTACTCTAATAATTCCAACAAGTTTATTACCCTTCTTTGCATACTCTACTAGATAAACAGCTGCTCCCATTCCAAATGGTACTGAAATAAGAAGTGAAATAGCTGTCATAATTAATGTATTAATAATAGCTGGCATCATAGATACGTTATCTGAGTTATATGTCCATGCAAATAAGCTTGGTTTAAGATATGGAAGTCCGTTAATTAAAATGTACCCCACAAGCGTACCTAGTACACCTACTGTAGTAATTGCTGCTAATAAGACAAGGATTAAAAGAATGAAGGAACCTGGTCTTTTCATATAAGCTTTCATTTTTTGTTTAAACCCTTGTTTGTTAATAGCCTTAATAACTGTTTGTTCACTCATTACTTGTTATCCCTCCTTTTTAGAATTGAAAATATCACGTTGATAAGTAGGATGAATACGAATAGGACAACACCTGTCGCAATTAAAGCTTCTCTATGAAGGTCTGTCGCATACCCCATGTCAAGTACAATATTTGCCGTTAAGGTTCTAACACCTCTTAAAATACCATTTGGC
>JAHLFQ010000184.1 GCA_018883705.1 Candidatus Cellulosilyticum pullistercoris | reverse complement strand
CTTAAGAGAAGCTTATTTTATTCATGAATTTAAAGCAAGTGATGAGCTCTTTAAAGAAATGCGTGCTGAAAAAATTGGGATAGCTATCGTTTTAGATGAATATGGTGGAACAGCTGGGATTGTCAGCATGGAAGACTTAATTGAGGAAATTGTAGGAGATATTGATGATGAATACGATCAATCAGAAGAAAACGTTATTAAAATAAGTGAAAATGAATATCTTGTAGATGCTACTTATCGTATCCCAGATATTAATGTAGCTCTTAACCTTCATATCACCTCCGATGACTTTGATTCTATAGGAGGCTTTGTCATTGGCCTTTTTGATCGTTTTCCTAATAAGGGCGAAGAAATCAAATTCGAAAACTTAACCTTTAAAATTGAAGAAACGCTTAATAATCGTATTAGCCATCTCAAAATTACAATTAATGAAGAAAAAGACGTCTCTATTTAGTTTACAAAAAAGTGACCTCACAATACCTATTTTAAGAAAAGGTATCTATAGGGTCACTTTTTATGACTTCATCCACCTATTTTAATAAGCAATGCTTTCTTTAGTTCTATTAATGACTAAACGTCTTCTTTTTGCTTATTAAGCTCTCTTTTTTTCTTAGTCATTAAGCCACCAATTCTGCCTGTCTCTTTAGCCGTAAGGGCTTTCCAGCCACCTTCTTGTATTTTATCTAAAAGACCAAGTTCCTCTGCAATCTCAAGCTTCATCTTATCCTCTGGGGATAAGGCATCAAATAATTTTTCTTTATTTTTAATCTTTTTATCTTTCATGTCTCTTCTCCTCTAATAATAAAATCTATTAGAGTATGTTACATCTTTCCATTTTCTATACATATCTTTTTGCTTTATTATAAATTTTCTTGTTTTTTATAAGCTCTTTTCTATAATCATTCTCTTTATCAGTTTAAGTTAACATTTAATTAATTATTGACTTTTCTAAATTTAAGGGTTATATTTGTCTTATTCAAATAATGTAATGTAGAGGCGCGATGATTATCAGTAAGCTTTTGGATTTTTACAAGAAAAGTTGAAAATCGCTGAAAGGAATCATCGCCGAAGGTAATAATAGCTTGTACTATTTTTTCCTGGTTGTATCGTTAATAGCTATACAACTGTCATTCTTTATACTACAATAAGGAATGGAGAGCTACATATAATCATATCTTATTTTTATTATCAAAATTTTGATCATGATTGTAGTAGCCAGCCTCTATGTGCTGGTTTTTTTATTGGTTAATTTTGTCAATCGTTACTTTTTATTATCTGTAGAATAGACTGTTAGTAAGAAGTACTTTTTCAAAATTAACAAAATATACTTCACAAGATAACGGAGGATAATATCATGGCAATTTTTGAAGGTGCAGGCGTAGCAATTGTAACACCATTTCTAGAAAATGGAGATGTTAATTTTGGAAAGTTAGAAGAATACATTGATTTTCAAATCGCAAATCATACCGATGCAATCATTATCTGCGGTACAACAGGTGAAGCATCTACAATGACAGATGATGAACATCTTGAATGTATTAAGATTGCTGTAGACCGCACAGCAGGAAGAATTCCTGTTATTGCTGGTACAGGTAGTAACGATACAAGACATGGTATCAACTTAACTAAACGTGCTAAAGAATTAGGTGTGGATGCTACACTTCAAGTAACACCTTATTATAACAAAACAACTCAAAAAGGACTTATTCAGCACTTTACTGAAATTGGTAGAAAAGTAGATCTTCCAATGATTCTTTATAGTGTTCCTAGTCGTACAGGGATAACTATTATGCCTGAAACTATGGCAGAACTTGCCAAATATGATTTTGTTCAAGGCATTAAAGATGCAACCGGTAATCTCTCAATAGTAGCTGAGATTGCTGCTCTTTGTGGAGAAGACTTCCCTATTTATTCTGGGAATGATGACCAAATCCTCCCCGTTCTTTCACTTGGAGGTAAAGGTGTTATTTCTGTCCTTTCCAATGTGGCACCCAAACAAACACATGATATGGTTAGACTCTATTTAGATGGTTATAGAAAAGAAGCTCTACGCTTACAACTAGACTTCTTACCACTTATTAAAGCACTTTTTAGTGAAGTAAATCCTATCCCTGTTAAAGCTGCCCTTAATTTAATGGGTATGGAAGCAGGTCCTTGTAGATTACCACTTACAACACTTGAAAAAGAACATCAAATACAACTTAAGCAAGCACTTATTGACGCCAAAATATTAGCATAAACTCTAAGAATAAATCGCATCTTATAGATGTTAAGATAACCTCAGAAAGGATGAATGACATGACGAAAGTATTAATGCATGGGTGTAATGGTAAAATTGGTAGAGCCATCACACGCCTCATAAATGAACAAGAAGATATCGAGATTGTAGCAGGAGTAGACCCTTATTTAGAGGTTCCCAACACGTATCCCGTTTTCTCCACTATTAATGAATGTACCGTTACTGCTGATGTCATTATAGACTTTTCTACAGCTACCGCTGTAGGTCCACTCATTGATTACTGCAAATCTCATAATATCCCTGCAGTTATTTGTACAACTGGTTTATCTAATGAGGATATCACAGCCTTAAAGGATGCAAGTAAAACCATTCCTATTTTCTTCTCAGCTAATATGTCCTTAGGTGTTAATCTACTTATTGCCCTTGCAAAACGTGCTACAGAAATTTTGGGTGATAGTGGTTTTGACATTGAAATTATTGAGAAACATCATAATCAAAAAATTGATGCACCAAGCGGTACTGCTTTAGCTATTGCTGATGCTATTAATGATACCCTAGACCGTTCGTACACCTATCGTTACGACCGTAGCACAGTTAGAGAAAAGAGACCTAAAAAAGAAATCGGTATTCATGCCGTTCGTGGTGGAACCATTGTAGGTGAGCATGATATTCTATTTGCAGGTAATGATGAATTCATCACACTTTCTCACCAAGCTACTTCAAAAGAAGTCTTTGCAAATGGTGCTATTAAGGCCGCTAAATTTTTGGTTCATAAAACACCAGGGCTTTACGACATGAACCACTTATTAAATTCATAAAAAAATACACCTTCTAAGTTAGATGTTATTATACTAACCTTAGGAGGTGTATTTTTATTAATACTCTATACCACGTCTTGCATCAATACCTTTTTCCATTGGATGCTTAACATCTTCAATTCGGCTTATATAGTGTGCTCTTTGAGCAATACTATCTGGTAAGCATCTTCCCGTAAGAACTAATTCCACATCATCAGATTTTCCATCTATCAGCTCACAGACTTCTTCCTCCGTTGCAAAACCAAGTTCTATTGAATTTAATATTTCATCTAAGATAAGGACATCACATTGCCCTGTGTCCATTACTTTACTTGCAAATTTCAATGCATTACTCGTTTCACTTTTTAACTCTTGCTTTTCATCATCACTTAATTGCCAAGTAAAACCTCTTTTCTTTTCAAAATGAAAAGTTTTAAAATGAGGTTCTAAAGTTTCAATGGTTCTACATTCGCCTGTTGTATCATTCTTTAAAAATTGAATCATAATCACTTCATAATCATTGCCTATTGCTCTAATACCAAGTCCAATAGCAGCCGTTGTTTTACCTTTTCCTTTGCCACAATAAACTTGTACAAGTCCATTTTCCATCTTACTTCCTCCTCAGCTATTTATCCTTATATCATAAAGTTTTGTCCAAATTGCTTAAAGTAATTCATACGCCTTTTATAGTCTGGCATCATCACCCCAATTTCCTGCCAAAATGCCTGACTATGATTAAAATGTTTTAAATGCATGACTTCATGTAATACGACATAAGCAATCATTTCCATTGGTGCACAAAGTATTTTTACGTTAAAAGATAAATTTCCTTTTGATGAGCAACTTCCCCACCTTGTTACTTGTTTTCGAATAGTAATTTTATTAAATGTTACCTCTAATAAGCTAGCATATTCATCTGCTAGTGGCATAATGATTTCCTTAGCTTGCTTTCTAAAAAAATGTTCCATCTGTCGCCTACTAGCTATCTCACTTCCATCTGAGATCACTATGAATCTTTTACCATCAAAAAAAGCTCTAGACTTCTGATTCGAATCACTAATTAAAGTCACAGGCCAATAATCACCTAAATAAAGTATACGTTTTGTTTGATACCAGTCATTCTTTTCGCTAAAATTTCTTTTCTTTTCTAACGATTCTATAATCCACTTTTCATGTTTATTTACTAGATCATCTATTTGTTTCTTAGTCATATATTGAGGCACTTTTACGAGAACTTCTAGCTGATCATTAACTATGATAGTCGCTGTTTTTCTCTTTTGTTTAACTACTATATACTGCATTTAGCTAATCTTTTTTTCCTTTTATTATCATTTTTTTATTTTTTTGTATATTAATCAATTCTCTATTATTATATCACACCCTACAAAATAAGCTATAGTTTTATTTGTAATGAGGTCTAGTTTATAACTTGTTTATCTATAGAAAATAAAATTTTAGGGGATACTATGGTAGTATCCCCTTTTCTTATTCCATATCTACACTTTCACTCTCATAATATGTACTTTCAGTATACTCATCTTCTTGTCTATCTTTTCTTTCATCACCATCTGTTACAGTATCTAATTTGTTAATAGAAATTTCATATGCTGTCTTTGTAATACTCTCACCCGTCTCCAACTTCTTTTGATAAGTTCTACTTTGTATGCGTCCCCACACCTCTATATGGTCTCCTACTTCTAATCCTTCTGAAAATCTTGCGGTTCTTCCCCATGTGATGCAAGGTATGTAATCTGATTTATGATAAGCACGATTGACTGCTAAATGTAAATCGGTAATTTCCCTACCAAAAGGCGTTGTACGATAAATAGGCTTCTTACATATATAACCATTTAAATAAATATGATTTTTACTCTTTGATAGTTCCCCAGCAGGTACCTCTCTCATTTCTAAACAAAAAACAGTTAAAATGAGTTTATTTTTTCCTTCTGAGTATTGATTATAAGAACGAAGTTGTCCTTCAATCTCCAATGTTTTCTCCTGTATATTTCCATAAGCGGGTAATAAACGCTCTGAAATCGTAATAGGTAAAATATCATATGAATTGCTTAATCTAGGTATCTGTAAATCAAAGCTATAAAAACCTTCTCCATATACTTTATGACTAAATTTAACATCACTAATAACCTTACCTATTAAAATAACCTCATTATTTTCTACTCTGTGCCCCATCATTCCTACTCACTCCTTATCCTCTATTTGTTCCTTAAATGGTTTGTCTGCCTTTAACATCTTATTCCATTCTCGCTCTAAATATGCCACTCCATATTTAATATTTTTATCACTTTTTTATGCCTGCTTTCATAGTATATATTAGTCAATGAAATTGACATCCAAACACGAATTATAAAGTGAGGCTACAATTCTTATGGAACCATCTACCCTTACTACTATTATTGCATTAAAAAAAGACCTTGTTAGAGCTATTGAACAGAATCACTATAACCTTCTCTCTCCAGAAGTTATCAAACTCAGTATTAAAATCGATTGTTTGATGACGCCCTTATTCAAACAACAATTAGATGATAATTCTCCTATTTGATGATTTGTCTTTAATAGACCAAAAATAAAAAAGTTAACACCCTTAGTAACTCATACTAAGGGTGTTAACTTTTTATTTTAGAGTTTTACTTATATTAACTTACTTTTGGTACTGTCTACCTTCATGATCTAGTAAATAATTTTCTTTATAAATAAGCTCACTAATAGGGACAATCTCATAACCTTTACTTCTAAGTCCTTCAATAATCTGTGGCAAAGCTTCTGCTGTATGCTTTGCACCATTATGAAGTAAAATAATAGAACCATCTCCCAAATGCTTATGATTAACTACCTTGTTTACAATAGTAGGTGCATCATAACCTTTCCAGTCTATAGAATCCACATCCCATTGAATGGTATGATAATTGCATTCTTGCGCAGCCTCTAGCACCGTATTATTATATTCTCCATAAGGTGGCCTGTATAGATTACATTCTTTACCTGTTACCGCTTTAATGGTTTCGTGAGCATCCATAATATCTTTTTTGATAGCTTCTTTATTCATATTATTGACATGAGGATGTTTATTGGAATGATTAGCTACATCATGTCCTGCTTCTGAAAGCTTTTTAACAAGTTCTGGATATTTTCTCACCCAGTCACCTACCATAAAAAAGGTAGCCTTCACCTCATATTTACTTAAAGTTGCAAGAATTTCTTCTGCATCTTCATCTCCCCAGGCTGCATCAAAAGTAAGAGAGACTTTCTTTTGCCCTTTAGTATCTACACAATAGATAGGTAATTTCTTTGTTTGACTACTTAATAAGCTTACTGCCATACTACTTACATGTACATTCATATTCCCTTTAGCAAAAGCAATAGCAGTTAAACAAGGTGTAATCATACTTAAGATTGCTAATACAAAGGCAATGAATTTTGTTATCCTTTGTTTTTGTTTTCTTTTCAATTTATTCCCTCCAGTATAAAACTTATCTTTCTTATTATCTGCAGCTTTTACCTAGTTATTCCTCCTTCTCTAACTTCCAGTATCCCCTTCCACAAGGTTCTAAAATATGAAAAATAGCTTTATTCTTTTTCTTAGCTTCGAATATAACATCTGCTTCCCGAATACCGCACTCTGAAAGAAACATGGTAAAATGCTTATAATCTGAAGGCCTTATATAATCTGCATGTGGCCTTGAATGACAATAAGGAAAGCCAGTTGAAAGGTGATACTTACTAGGTGCATAGTTTCTTATAAGCTCATAGGCTTTCTTTTCTATACTGGGATGGCAACGATCATGATGATAGTCATAAACCCATTTAAGATAGCGTTCCTGACAGAGATCGGCTACCTCCTCTACATTATAAGTTTTATCGTCATTTTCTATTGAAATAAGGTTTTGATCTACATAGTTAAGATGTACTTTAAAACGTTCTAGTGCAGACTTTTTATCTCCATAACTTCCACCTATATGAATAACTACATTTTCCCCTCTTAACTGCTTCATCCATTCTGTTTGTGCATTAATTTCTTCAATAGAACGTCTTACGACATCTTTCTTAGGACTAGAAAGAACATTAAACTGACTAGGATGGATACTTAGACGTAAATGATGAATTTC
>JAHLFQ010000183.1 GCA_018883705.1 Candidatus Cellulosilyticum pullistercoris | reverse complement strand
GGTTACAGGTGATTACACAAGTAATGATTAATGAAGCACTAAGATATATTGGGATGCCCAGTAAAGCCAAAATGGTAGATCAAATGGAAATGGCAGAGTTATCTATGCACCATAAAGTAGAGGAAGGATTTAAGTATTTAAATCAAATTGCTTCCCCACGAGTGATTTATCAAGTAGTAGATATTACTTTAGAGAAGGAAAAGGTCATATTAGAAGGGACCCATTGCAGCATCCAAAGTAAGGATTTAGAAAAGCTTTTGGCAAATAGTAAAAGATGCGTATTAATGGCGGCCACACTTGGTATGGAAGTAGATAAGCAAATTAGTTTAAAGCAAAAAGTAGATATGCTAGAAGCTGTTATTTTAGATGCTTGTGCATCCGTACTCATTGATAAGGTATGTGATGAGGCTGAGGCTGATATTATAAAAACACTAAAAGAAAATGAGTTTTTAACCATGCGCTTTAGTCCAGGTTATGGAGATGTGCCACTAGAAGCTTCTAGTGACCTCATCAATCTTTTACAAGGGACAAAGAGAATAGGCTTATCTCTTACGAGGTCATATATGCTAGTACCTACGAAATCAGTAACTGCAATGATTGGAATCTCTAACCAAAAGGAAAATAGACAAAAATCATGTGGATCATGTAACTTAGTTAAAACATGTGCTTATAGAAAAAGAGGTGAACAGTGTGGTTTGTAATCAATTAGGAAAGAAACGTTTATATTTTGATGGAGCCATGGGAACCATGCTTCAAAATAGAGGGTTAAAATTAGGAGAAATTCCGGAAATTTATAATATGACTCATCCAGAAATGATAGAGAGTATTCATAGGGAATATTTACAAGCAGGGAGTCAATTTATTACCACAAATACCTTTGGTGTCAATCGTTATAAAATGCAAAAAAGTGAATATACTGTTGAAGAGATTATTACAAAGGCTATAGAGATTGCCAAATCAGCAAAAGCTGATTTTCCAGAGGCTTATGTTGCATTAGATGTTGGGCCAAGTGGTAAGGTACTTAAGCCTATAGGAGATGTTAGCTTTGAAGAAAGCTATGAAGTGTTTAAAGAACAGATGGTTATTGGTGAAAAGGCAGGAGCTGATGTCATCTTACTAGAAACATTTACAGACCTTTATGAATTAAAGGCAGCCGTACTAGCAGCTAAAGAAAATACTTCATTACCTATTTTTTGTACCATGAGCTTCGAGGAAAACGGACGTACCTTCTTTGGAACAAGTTTAGAAAGTATGGTACTTACAATGGAGGGATTAGGTGTTAGTGCATTAGGGATTAACTGTTCTCTAGGACCTAAACAACTAAAACCTCTTGTAGAGAAGATTACTAAGATGGCACACATTCCTATTATGATACAGCCAAATGCAGGGCTTCCTACTATGAAAGATGGCCATGTACATTATGATATTCAGCCAGAAGAGTTTGCACAGATTCTAGAGGATTTTGCTAGATTAGGGGTAAGCCTATTAGGGGGCTGCTGTGGGACAACACCTGAGTATATAGCAGAAATGATTGAGAAAACAAAGACGATCCCTTATAAGATGCCAGATAATCCAAGAAAAGCAGGAATTTGTAGTGCTTCTAGTGTAGTAGATTTTGAAGATATAAGAATTATAGGAGAGCGTCTTAATCCAACAGGTAAGAAGCCTCTACAAGCAGCACTTCGTAGTGAAAATATGGATTTTGTGGTACGAGAAGCTATTAATCAAGTAGAACAAGGGGCACATATTTTAGATGTTAATATGGGTATGCCAGACATGGATGAAGTCAGTCTACTTAAAAAGGCCATTTTAGAAGTTCAGGCAGCTGTTAGTTTGCCACTTCAAATCGATTCTTCTAATGTACAAGCTTTAGAAGAAGCAGTCAGAATTTACAATGGTAAACCACTGATTAACTCAGTAAATGGAAAAAAAGAAAGCCTAGAGCAGATTTTACCGATTGCTAAGAAATATGGTACAGCAGTATTAGGGCTTGCCTTAGATGAAAGGGGCATTCCAGAGACAGCAGAAGATAGACTGGAAGTTGCAACACATATCGTAAATCGTGCACTTGAACTAGGCATACCTAAAGAAGATATTTTTATTGATTGTTTGGTTGTAACAGCTTCAGCACAGCAAGCTTTAGTTAAGGAAACATTAAGAGCCGTTAAACTTGTGAAAGATAGATTAGGTGTCAAAACCGTATTAGGTATTAGCAATGTTTCCTTTGGACTGCCTCAAAGACCAATTATTAATCGAAATATGCTAGCAGCAGCATTAATGCAAGGATTAGATGCACCTATTATGAATCCAGGGGATGCAGGGATGAAAGAAGCAATTGCTGCTTATAGAGTCCTTATGGGAATTGATGAAGATTCAAAAGACTATATAGACGTCTATGGAAATGTCGCAGTGACAAGTGCGACTGCAAGTGAAGCCAATCAAGAAGTAGATATTGAAACAGCTATAAAGAAAGGCTTAAAAGAAGAAGCGAAAAAGGCAACTATTAGCCTTTTAACAGGAATGGATGCTTTAACCATTATTGAAGAGCGAATTGTACCAGCATTAAATGAAGTAGGTAAACTTTATGAAGAACAAGTCATCTTTTTACCACAGCTTATTAAGTCAGCAGAGGCAGCTAAAGTAGCCTTTGAAGTCCTTCAAGGAGAGCTTACGAAAGTAAGTCATGAACCTAACCTAGAAAAAACAACTGTGGTGTTAGCTACTGTTTTTGGAGATATTCATGACATTGGAAAGAATATTGTAAAAGTTATTATGGAAAACTATAATTTTAAAGTAGTTGATTTAGGAAAAGATGTGCCTATTGAAACAGTTGTTGAAGCAGCTAAAAAATGGCAAGTAAAAGTTGTTGGATTAAGTGCACTTATGACCACAACAGTAGGTAGTATGAAAGATACCATTGCTGCACTAAGAAAAGAAGTGCCAGATGTAAAAGTCATTGTTGGAGGCGCAGTTCTTACAAGTGAACTTGCTGAGTATGTAGGTGCAGACTATTATGCTAAAGATGCTATGGAGACAGTAAGAATAGCTAGCAAACTCTAAAATAAAATCTTATGGATGATTTGATTTTAAATAGGATTTATTATAAATTATTAGGTAGAAGGAGGATGATGACATGAGAAAAATTGCAATTATAACAGACACCGCATCTGACCTTGAGTTAGCAGATATTGAAAAATATGATATTAGGATGCTCCATTATCAAATTGTTTATAAGGAGCGTACTTATAAAGATCAACTAGAAATTAGTTCTAAAGAAGTATTAGATAACTTAGAACAGGAGATACCTTCCACATCACTTCCATCATTAGAAGAGATGCATAGTGTATTTAAAGAGATTGAAGAAGAAGGTTATAAAGAAGTATTAGTTATTCCTATTTCATCAGGATTATCAGGGTGTTTTAATGCCGTTAATATGGTAAAAGAAGAATATACAGGATTAAAAACGGTTGTATTTGATTCTAAAGCACTTTCAGCAGCACAAGCAGTACTTGTTATAAAAGCAGCCCAGTTAGCAGATGAAGGGTATAGCTTAGAAGAAATTGTTAAAGAGTTAGAGATAATGAGAAAGAATCAAAAGACCTTCTTTATTGTCGATACGCTAAAATACTTACTTCATGGTGGTAGAATTGGGCATGTTTCAGCAACAGTTGGGAAGCTTCTTAATCTAAAACCTATTATTAGAATTGGGGATGACGGCAAGTACGAAACTGTTGCCAAAATAAGAGGTAGAGCAAAAGCTATTCATTATTTTGCAGATGAAGTACAAAAGATTTTATCTACTGGAGAGAACTATAAGATTTACTTCTCACACGCTAAAGGCGAAGAGATTAAGGAAAGTATTATAAAAGAAATTAAGGAGATTTACCCAAATATTAGTATTGAGGGAGATACTTGGATTAGTCCAGTAGCATGTGTACACTGTGGTCCGGGTTATGTAGGCATGCTAATACAAAAAGTTTAATGTAAAAGAGGGAGATATATGAATGAGGGATTGCGAGCCAATGAAGAGAATATAGAATATTTACAGTTGGAATTACAGCAACAACGCGGTATGTTATGGCTACTTGGAGAAATTATAAAAGCAGCCATTAACATTACTGAGTTTAAGCAACTTATGTCTGTACTCACGGATATGTTAATGGGAGTTATGGGGGTAACTACCTGTTATCTATGGATAAAAATAGAGAACATTAAAGTGGAAGATTATACGGTATTTCTAAGAAGTGTAGAATTACAAAATGAGTTTAAAGAATTAAGACATAGCGTATTACCGAAAGCACTTAAAGAACTTACAGGATCTTATGTGTTTGAAAAAAGTGAGATAGAGGATTCGCTTTTAGAAGATATCACTATGCCTTGTTCAAGACTAGCCGTACCACTTAGAAACTTTAATGATGACAGTATATTTGGTATACTTGTACTAGAGCATGAAGAAGAGCACTTCTTTACTAATAACACAATTGCTTTTTTTGAGACACTAAGTATCTTTATAGCAAGTAATGCACAAAATTCTAAGTTATTACAAAGCGTTGCTGAAGAATCTATTAAAGATCCACTAACCGAGATCTATAATAGAAGGTATTTAAGTGAGGCTTTAAAGAATTTTAAGGATAAATATAGACATATAACAGTAGCAGTTATTGATACAGACAATTTCAAGACAATCAATGATGAGCTTGGACATATGGAAGGAGATACTGTATTAAAGGGAATTGCTCAGCTTGCCAAAGGCATTATAAAAGATTGTGGAGGCGAAGTCATTCGTTACGGTGGAGATGAATTTATTATACTCATTCCAAGACCTTTAGTAGAATCTGTACATATTCTAGAGGAATTTAGAAAATCTGTACATTATATTAAGGTTGCCTATGACTTAGCTACAGATATATCTGTTACTTTAGGAGTATGTTCTTATCCAGAAATATTAGAGGATTATAGCCAGCTCATAAGAGTGGCAGATCAGGCACTACTTAGAGGGAAGACTAAAGGTAAGAACCGAGTAGTATTAGCTTCAGAAGAGGATATGAGATTAACAGAAAACGACTATGAGTTAATTTAGACTGATAAAGTACGTTTAACTAAGGAGAAGAATCGTAATGAGCAAAATTCGAGTAATGAGTGTATTTGGAACAAGGCCAGAAGCAGTAAAAATGGCACCACTTGTTAAAGAACTAGAAAATCACTTAGAAATAGAAAGTATTGTATGTGTTACTGCACAACATAGAGAAATGCTGGATCAAGTACTTGAACTTTTTGATATCAAACCAGATTATGATTTAGATATTATGAAAGAAAGACAAACCTTAACAGGGATTACAAACCGTGTTTTAGAAGGTTTAGATAAAGTATTAGATGAGGCAAAGCCAGATGTGGTACTCGTACATGGGGATACAACAACATCTTTTGCAGCAGCACTTGCAGCGTTTTATAAACAAATTAAAGTAGGGCATGTAGAAGCGGGTCTTAGAACTTTTAATAAATATGAACCATTTCCAGAGGAGATGAACCGAAAACTTACAGGTTCTTTAGCAGATTTTCATTTCTCGCCTACACCTCTTGCAAAGGAAAATTTACTTGCAGAAAGAGTAAATGAGAAAGATATCTTTGTAACAGGTAACACGGTTATTGATGCCATTAAGACAACAGTAGAAGAAAACTATCATTTTACGGTTGAAGAACTTAATAAAATTGATTATGCAAACAAACGTGTTATTACAATGACAGCACATAGAAGAGAAAACCTAGGTGAACCTCTTCAAAATATTTGTGAAGCTGTTAAACAAATTGTACTAGAAGACGAATCTGTAGAAGTCGTTTATGCCGTGCATAAAAATCCAGCAGTTAGAGAAGTGGCATTTAGCATACTTGGAGATTTAGAGCGTGTTCATTTAGTAGAACCACTTGATCTAAAGGATATGCATAATCTTATGAAGAAATCGTATCTTGTTATGACTGATTCTGGTGGGTTACAAGAAGAAGTACCATCACTTGGTAAGCCGGTACTTGTGCTTAGAAATGTAACAGAAAGACCAGAAGGAATCGAAGCGGGTACACTTAAGCTTGCAGGAATTGAGAAAGAAACGATTTATGGGCTTGCAAAAGAACTTTTAACAGATCATATACTTTATGCTCAGATGGCAGAAGCTAAGAATCCATTTGGTGATGGAAATGCTTCTAAGCGTATTGTAGATGCTATTTTATATGAATTTAAACGTATCACAAGTAGACCAAATGATTACTGTTATAAATCTTAGGAAAAAGTAATACCTATTCCTAGTGAATGGGTATTACTTTTTATTTTTTTGAAATAATAAGTAAAAGTTATTGTATGTATCTAAAATAGGAGGATTTACAATAAAACAGTAGAATGTTAATTTTTTTATAAAAAAATTACGATATATTATTTATAGGGAAATTTATAAGAATAGAAAGAAATATGTGTGTATCCATTACGTCATAAAATTTTATAACTCGTCATAAGAATAATGTATAAATAAAGATGAAAGTGCTTCAAAGAGACGAAACACAAGGGTTTCACTTGAAATTTTATGAGTTTTAATATAAAGTTAATGTTAAGATTATATAAGAGAGTGGGTTGAAAATTGTGAAAAAACACACATTAGCAAAAGCCCTAAGTCTAATATCACAATTAGGTATCACAATGCTTACGCCTATTTTAATATGTGCATTTATAGGTGCTTATATTGACGAAAAGACGAACAAGGCACCTATTTTTTCTATTATTTTCATTATATTAGGCGTTGGTGCGGCCTTTAGAAATTTATTTTATCATACGTCTAAGCAAATCGGTAAAGATCAGAATGATAAGGAAGAGGATCACTATGAATAAGGATATGCTAAAGAAAAATTTATTAATTGTATATATGATATTATTCTCATTAATTATAGAGATTATAGGCATACTACTAGTGAATAATAAGATGAGTTTTACTAAAGGCATATTATTTGGACTTATTTTTTCAATTTTGAAGTTAGGTCTAATGAAACATACCATTGAAAAAGCAGTCATGATGCCAGAAGGAAAAGCTCAAAAATATACCAATGTACAATATATGATTCGTTATATACTAACAGGGATTGTACTTCTTGTGGCAGCATTAGAACCAAGTATAGATATTATAGGTGTATTTTTCGGTCTTCTATCAATGAAAGTAGCAGCTTATATGCAGTTTTTCATAAATAAAAGAAATGAAGCAAAAACTAACTCAGGCAAATAGAACTTGTTTTAAAGTTCTTTGCATATATATTTTAGATGGAAGGAGCGTGAGTAAGTGGATAACAATCTAGATTTTGGTGCACAATTGTATGTCAAACTCTTTGAAGTAGGTGGACAACCTGTTTATCTTACTGAAACAGTTATTAATACTTGGATTATCATTGCTGTTATGGCAATTATTGCACTTGTTATTAGAGCTAGAATGAGTAAGTTTAAAGAAGTACCAGAAAGTAAGTTACAAACCATGCTTGAAATGATTGTGGATACAATTAATAATTTTGTGGTAACTACTATGGGACCATCAGGTAAGAAATTTGCTGGATATTATGGTCCGTTAATCTTTTTTATAGCAATATGTAATTTATCTGGGTTATTAGGGTTTAGACCACCAACAGCAGATTTTGCTACAACACTTGCATTTGCACTCATTACATTCTTCATGATTCATGGCTTCGGGGTGAGATCAAAAGGTATTGGATACTTTAAAGGTCTCTTAGAACCAGCCCCTCTATTATTACCACTTAACATTATTGGTGAGCTTGCAACACCTGTCTCACTGAGTTTCCGTTTATTTGGTAATATCTTAGGTGGAACAATTATTATGGGACTTGTTTATGCGATGTTCCCTAAAATTGTTATTTTCTTAGGCATACCGGCAGCACTTCACACATATTTTGATGTATTTGCTGGTGTACTTCAAGCATTTATCTTTGTAATGCTTAGTATGACCTTTGTATCAAGCGCCATGGAATAGGAATGAGGTGAAAGAATGTCAGGATTTACAGACTTTTTGTTTGGATGGATGCAAAATGTAGACCCTAAAGCGCTTATTTTAGCTTTTTCAGCTATAGGAGCGGGCTTTGCCATGATTGGAGGAATCGGGCCAGGAATTGGACAGGGTTATGCAGCAGGTAAAGCAGCAGAAGCAATGGGCAGAAATCCAGAAGAAGGTGGAAAACCAGCTACACTTGTTATGCTATTAGGAGCAGCAGTAGCTGAAACATCAGGGATTTTCTCATTAGTTATTGCGATTATTATGTTATTTGCCAATCCTTTAGTAACGAAAGAAGGAATTGGTCTTGTATTAGGATGCTCAGCTATAGGTGCAGGGATTGCAATGATTGCAGGTATTGGACCTGGTATTGGGCAAGGTTATGCAGCAGGTAAGGCTGCAGAAGCAGTAAGTAAAAGACCTAAACTTCAAGCAGTCATTATTAGAACTATGTTATTAGGTCAGGCTGTAGCACAAACAACAGGTATTTATGCACTTGTTATTGCCTTACTATTACTCTTTGTGAATATATTCTAAGTTTAATAGATAAGGACAATCTTAAAGAAGCAAAAAATTAATTTTAAATTATAAGTGATTTATAAGGAGGATTTTTTACTATGGATAATCAACAAATCGATGGAAACGCTTTAATTTTAGCATGTTCAGCAATTGGTGCTGGTCTTGCAATGATCGCAGGTATTGGACCTGGTATTGGACAAGGTTATGCAGCAGGTAAAGGTGCAGAAGCAGTAGGACGTCAACCAGAAGCTCAATCAACTATCGTAAGTACAATGTTACTTGGAGCAGCGGTAGCTGAAACAACAGGTATCTATGGTCTTGTTGTTGCTATTATTCTTTTATTCGCTAACCCACTTATCACAAAATATCAATCATTATAAGAAGCAGAATAAAATAATAGCGATATAGACGAGAAAGGAGGGAGCTTCCCTTTGAATACATCATTAATCACTATGCTAGCTGCACAAGAACCAGGAAGAGTTATTGGGTTTGATGCACAATTAATGTGGGATTTAGGAATGCAGTTATTTAACACATTCATTATTGTCATAATCCTGTATGTTTTTATTCACAAACCTATTACAGCTATGCTTGATAAAAGAAAAAAAGGTATTGCACAAAATATTGATGATGCAAAAGCTGCTAAAGCAGATGCTATAGAGCTAAAAGCGGATTACGAAGAAAGAATTGCAAAAATTGATGAGGAAGCAGCAGAGATTCTTAAAGCGGCTAGAGCAAAAGCACTAGAAAGAGAAGAACAAATTATTGCTGAAGCTAAAAAAGAAGCTCAGCTTATTAAAGAAAAAGCTGCAAAAGACATTCTTCTTGAGAAAGAACGCGTAAAAGATGAAATGAAAACTCAGATGATTGATGTATCAACACTTATGGCAAGTAAGTTTGTTGCTCTTTCAATAGATGAAGCAAAACAAAATGAAATCATCGATGAAATTATTAATGGGATGGGGGATGTACAGTGGCTAAGCTAGTTGTCAAAAGATATGCTACTGCCCTATTCGATTTGGCTGTTTCAGAAGGTGCGATAGAACAGTATGAACAAGAAGTTAAAGTCATTACTCAAGCACTTCATGATGAGCCTGGCTTTATGGCAGTCTTAAATGATCATAAAGTAACAATGGAAAACAAAATCAGTCTTATAGAAAATGTATTCACAGATAAAGTTTCAAATCCTATTATAGGGCTTTTGGTCTTACTTGTGAAAAAAGGAAGACAGGGCGATTTATTAGGTGTGCTTGAAGCCTTTCTTGAACGTGTTAAAGTAGAGTCAGGTATTGTTAAAGCGGTTATTACCTCAGCTGTGCCCCTTAAAGAGGCGCAACTTACAGCGATTAAAGAAAAACTTGAAGCAGGAACTAAGAGCAAAATAGAAATTGAAACAGTTGTAGATACAAGCATTATAGCAGGACTAGTGATTAGAGTTGGCGATAAAGTTGTAGATGCTAGTATTAAGGGCGAAATGCAAACTTTAAAGAAACAATTATCAAAGCTTAGACCTGCATAGAAAGGGGTGTATTCAGTTAATGAATCTGAGACCAGAAGAAATCAGCAGTATTATTAAAGACCAGATAAAAAACTATAAATCACACCTTGAAGCCGAACAAGTAGGTACTGTTATCACTGTTGGTGATGGTATTGCTCGTGTACATGGACTTGAAAAAGCTATGTCAGGTGAGCTTCTTGAATTCCCAGGTGAAGTTTATGGTATGGCACAAAACTTAGAAGAAGACAACATCGGGGTTGTTCTTTTAGGTTCTGATCAAAATATTAAAGAAGGCGACACCGTTAAATCAACAGGTCGTGTAGTAGAAGTACCAGTTGGTGACGCACTTAGTGGACGTGTTGTTAATGCACTTGGTCAACCAATTGATGGTAAAGGACCAATTAGCACTGATAAATTTAGACCAGTAGAAAGAGTTGCATCAGGGGTTATCGATAGAAAATCCGTAGATACACCACTTCAAACAGGTCTTAAAGCAATCGATGCCATGGTACCAATCGGTCGTGGACAACGTGAGCTGATTATCGGAGATAGACAAACAGGTAAAACTGCTATTGCTATCGATACAATCATTAATCAAAAAGGTAAAGATTGTTTATGTATTTACGTTGCAATCGGACAAAAAGCTTCAACTATTGCACAATTAGTGAACGCTTTAGAAAAAGCAGATGCAATGAGTTATACAACAATTGTTGTTGCTACAGCTTCAGAACCTGCGCCACTTCAATACCTTGCACCATATGCAGGTGTGACAATTGGTGAAGAATGGATGGAACAAGGTAAAGACGTACTTATTGTGTATGATGATTTATCAAAACATGCTGTTGCTTATCGTACAATGTCATTACTTCTTCACAGACCACCAGGTCGTGAGGCTTATCCTGGAGACGTATTCTACTTACATTCACGTCTTCTTGAAAGAGCTGCTAGACTTTCTGATGAACTTGGTGGAGGTTCAATTACAGCGCTTCCTATCATCGAAACTCAAGCAGGGGATATTTCAGCGTATATTCCAACCAACGTAATTTCTATTACAGATGGACAAATCTTCCTTGAAACAGAACTTTTCAACGCTGGTGTGCGTCCTGCGGTTAACCCAGGTCTTTCAGTATCTCGTGTTGGTGGTGCTGCCCAAATTAAAGCAATGAAACAAGTAGCAGGTCCTATTCGTACAGAGCTTGCACAATATAGATCACTTGCAGCCTTTGCTCAATTTGGTTCAGATTTAGATGCAGCTACTAAAAATGCTTTAGCTCAAGGTGAACGTATTACAGAAATTCTTAAACAACCACAATACGCACCACTTGATGTAAGTAAACAAGTTATTATCCTTTATGCTGCAACTAGAAAATTCCTTATGGATGTGCCACTTTCTGAAGTAGCTAGATTCCAAAGTGAACTTTTTGAATTCGTAGAAACAAAATATGCAGAAGTGCTTGATGAAGTCAAACAACCAGCGGGACTTACTAAAGAATTAGATGCAAAATTAAATGATATTGTTACTGAATTTAAACAAGGCTTTAAAGCTTAATAGAAAAGGGGTGAGGTAGATGGCGTCTTTACAAGATATTAAAGGGCGAATCCGAAGCATCGATAGCACTAAGAAAATTACCAGTGCTATGAATCTTGTTGCTACCTCTAAACTCAATAAAAGTAAAGAGGCAGCACTTAGAACAAGACCCTTTTTCAATAAGATTCTCTCTACTATGCAATCTATTGCCCAAAATGCCAAAGGAAATGGTTCTCCTTTCCTTAGACCAAATGGCTCTGATGTAAAAGCTTACATCACACTATCAGGAGATAAAGGACTTTGTGGTGGGTACAATGCAAATATTTGCAAACTTACTATGGGACAAATCGAAGATAAAGAAAAAAGCCATTTAGTAGTTGTTGGTAGAAAAGGGGTAGAGCAATTTAAAAGTAGAGGCTACCAAGTAGCAAAAACAGTTAGCGATATTTCAGAAGCTCCAACTTATCAGGATGCAAAAGAACTCGCAGATTATGTAACAGACAAATTCTTAAAAGGTGAAATAGGAGAAGTTTATTTATCTTATACAAGTTTTAAATCAACCATCCAACAAGAGCCTATAATGATTCGTCTTTTACCATTAGATATAGAAAATATAGAAACGACTAAAAGTGAGTCTAACGAGCCAAGCGATCTTTTAATTTATGAGCCATCTCCAGAGGCAGTTCTTGGATATATTATTCCAAGATACGTAGCGGACGTAATCTATGGGGCACTCTGTGAGGCAAGTGCTAGTGAAAATGGTGCTAGAATGACAGCGATGGATTCTGCGACTGAAAATGCACAAGAAATCCAAGACAAACTGAGCATTCAGTATAACCGTGCTAGACAAGCAGCTATTACTCAAGAATTAACAGAAATCGTTGCGGGGGTTGGAGCACTCAAATAAGTAATAAAGGAGTGAACAAAACATGGCACAAAATGTAGGACATATTGTTCAAATCATTGGTCCAGTACTTGACGTTAAGTTTAGTGCAGACCACATGCCAGCAATCTACAATGCTATCGAAGTTAAAATGCAAGATGGCACAACGCTTGTAGCAGAAGTTGCACAACATCTTGGGGATGATATCGTACGTTGTATTGCTATGTCAGCAACTGAAGGTTTAGTTCGTGGTATGGAAGCAGCTGATACTGGAGCACCTATTTCAGTTCCAGTAGGAACAGAAACACTTGGACGTATTTTCAACGTAACAGGTAAAGCAGTAGATGGTAAGCCAGATCCTGAGGTAACAAAATGGCCAATCCACAGAAAAGCACCATCATTCGAAGAACAATCCACATCAGCTGAAATTCTTGAAACAGGTATTAAAGTTGTTGACCTTCTTTGCCCATACCTTAAAGGGGGTAAAATCGGT
>JAHLFQ010000182.1 GCA_018883705.1 Candidatus Cellulosilyticum pullistercoris | reverse complement strand
AAGTGCTATGCAAGACTAGATAAAGTTGGAAAAGATTCTTATGCAGCAAAACTAACCTTAGAAGCAAAGGCATTAAAAGAAGGAGAGCAGTCTGAAATGATGCGGTCACTTAATGTCATTGTAAAAGCGGTAGGCATCTTAATTATTCCTATTAGTATCGTTTTATTTTATGAGCAACACTATATATTAGGAAGTAGCTTCAAAGGAAGTGTAACATCTACAGTAGCAGCGGTGATTGGTATGATTCCAGAGGGACTTTATTTATTAACGAGTGTAGCACTTGCAGTAAGTGTAAGGCATTTGGCAAAGAAGAAAGTGCTTGTACATGATATGAAATGTATAGAAACGTTAGCTAGGGTTAATGTACTTTGTGTAGACAAAACAGGAACGATTACAGAAAATACAATGACAGTAAGTGGACTTATTCCTATAGAACCTCTTTTAGATTCTGATGTAGCTTCTTTAAAATTCAGTATGGGTGATTTTGTTCATGCTATGGCAAGAGATAATGCAACCATGGAGGCATTAGCCGAGTATTTTACTGAAAGTACAGGTAGAAAGGCAGAAAGTATTACCTCTTTTTCCTCTACTACTAAATATAGTAGTGCTACCTTTGAAGGACAAGCCTATGTATTAGGTGCCCCTGAATTTGTATTGCGAGAGCAAGTAGGTGACTATGAAAAGCTGATTCATACCTATAGTAGTGAGGGCTATCGTGTATTAGTTTATGGACTTTATGAGGGAATGATTGATGGCAAAACACTTACTAATAAGGTGGAGCCTAAGGCATTAGTGCTTCTTTCTAATCCTATTCGTAAAGAGGCAAAGGAAACTTTTAATTATTTTGAAAGGCAAGGAGTAGAGATTAAGGTTATTTCGGGAGATCACCCAGTCACTGTATCTAAAGTGGCTCTAGAAGCAGGTATTAAAGATGCAGATCGTTATATAGATGCCTCGACCTTAACTACAGAAGTAGCAGTAGAGGAAGCTATACAGCGCTATACAGTCTTTGGAAGAGTCACACCAAATCAAAAAAGACAGTTTGTACGTGCTTTAAAGGCAGCAGGACATACAGTAGCTATGACGGGAGATGGTGTAAATGATGTACTTGCATTAAAAGATGCAGATTGTAGTATTGCCATGGCTTCAGGAAGTGATGTAGCAGCTCAAGCAGCTCAGCTAGTGTTACTTGAATCTAATTTTGCTTGTATGCCTTCAGTAGTCAGAGAAGGAAGGAGAGTTGTCAATAATATTGAACGTTCAGCAAGTTTATTCTTAGTCAAGAATTTATTCTCATTGATGATGTCACTCTTTTCCATTATCTTTTTAGTAAATTATCCATTACAACCTTCACAAGTTTCTCTTATTAGTATGTTTACGATTGGTATACCTGCTTTTTTACTAGCATTAGAGAAAAATACAAATCGTATTGAAGGACGTTTTATAACTAATGTCCTTTTTAAAGCTTTGCCGGCAGGGCTTACGGATTTCTTTATTGTGAGTGCACTTATTATATTTGGATTTGAGTTTGGAGTAGACAGTGAAGATATATCAACAGCAAGTGTACTTTTAATGGCAGTAGTAGGTTTTATGATTCTCTATCGTATTAGCCTACCTATGAATAGATGGCGGTGGATGATTTTCTTTAGTATGATAACAGGTATGATATTTTGTAGATATTTTATGAGTCATTTATTTGCTATGAGCGATATTTCTATTAAATGTACCATGCTTCTTTTTGTTTTTACCATTGCCTCAGAACCGATCTTCAGATATTTAACCCTTATATGTCAATGGATGCAAAAAGTAAATAGAAAGAAAATATCAAAATAATACACACTTTTGTGTGCATTAATGTGGATGATTACGATTATTTTGATTTACTTTGTGGATTACTATTAAGTGAAATAGTTGAAATACAGAGTGCTACTAATTATTTAAGATGCATATAGTGTTAATAAGAAATGATAAATTAAGAAGATAAAAAGAAGAAAAGAGAGAGAAAGAGTCAGAAAGGGGAGGGGGCATATGAGTTATTGGGGATTAGTAGGAAGTCTATTATTAAACGCTACATCCAATCAGCAGGTAAATAGTTCAGGATTTCCTGTTGCAGCAGCAGTTGTGCTCATTGGACTTATTATTGCTGTTGTAATATGGGATATTATAAAGGCAAGAAGAGAAACACAGTGGACTGATGAAATAGATGAGAAAGAGGATAGAAGTTAACTAGACGGTCTAAAAACAGCATTTTAGGAAACTAAGCATTTCCTAGAATGCTGTTTTTTGTAGTATAGAGTAAAAGAAGCTACATAGAATAAGTCGTCTTAAGGAATAAAGGGGTGTATGAAAGTATTGTAACAATGGGCCTTTGTGTTTATAATAAAAAAGATAAGTAAAAATTCACTCAGAGAAAGTGAGGCCAGATAAAAATGGGTAAATTATTTGGAACAGATGGTGTTAGAGGCGTAGCCAATACAGAGCTTACAGGACAACTTGCTTATCAAGTAGGTCAGGCAGGTGCTTATGTATTAACCAAAGAAACAAGTAGAAAACAACCAATTATTCTTGTTGCTAGAGACACACGTATTTCAGGAACAATGCTTGAAGCAGCACTTGTAGCAGGGATTTGTTCAGTAGGTGCGAAGGCTATCTCTATTGGTGTAGTGCCTACACCAGCAGTAGCATACTTAGTAAGAGAATTAGGTGCAGATGCAGGGGTAATGATTTCAGCATCTCATAATCCAGTAGAATTCAACGGGATTAAATTCTTCAATAGTGAAGGATATAAATTACGTGATGAATTAGAAGAAGAAATTGAAAACCTAATTTTAGCTAGAAGTGAAAGTATTCCAATGCCAATAGGGGAAGAAATTGGTACATGGGAAATGGATCATTCAGTCATTGATAAATATATTGATTTTGTATGTAATACAATTTCAGGAGACTTAAAAGGACTTAAAGTACTTGTTGACTGTGCCAACGGTGCAGCTTCAGAAGTAGCACCTATTGCACTTGAAAGACTTGGTGCAGAGGTTGAACTGATTCATCATAAGCCAAATGGAATTAATATCAATAGAATGTGTGGTTCAACACATATGAATGATCTTCAAAGCCAAGTTGTTGGACGTGGTGTTCAAGCTGGTATTGCCTTCGATGGTGATGCAGACCGTTGTCTTGGTGTAGATGAAAAAGGTGAATTAATTGATGGAGACCAAATTTTAAGTATTGTTGGTTTAGATATGAAGAAACGTGGTGTCTTAAAAAGAGATACGATTGTTGCAACCGTTATGAGTAACCTTGGATTAACAGTAATGAGCAAAGAAGAAGGCGTAAGTCTTATTCAAACAAGAGTAGGGGATCGTTATGTGCTTGAAAAAATGTTAAAACATGGTTATAACCTTGGTGGAGAGCAATCAGGACACGTTATTTTCCTTGATTACAATACAACTGGAGATGGGCTTATTACAGCGATTCAACTTCTTTATGTTATGAAGAAAACTGGTAAACCATTATCTGAGCTTAAGCAATGCATGCAAGTTTTCCCACAGGTACTTGTCAATGCTAAAGTTAAGACAGAGAACAAACATGCTTACAGCGAAGATCCAGAAATTCAAGAGCAAATTAATGCACTTGAAGCTAAATTCAATGGAGAAGGAAGAGTACTTATTAGACCTTCAGGTACAGAACCACTTGTACGTGTTATGATTGAAGGAAAAGATAAAGCAGTTATGGAAGCAGAAGCTAAAAAACTTGCAAGCTTCATTGAAGAAAAGCTAGGTCAATAAAAGAATATAGAAGGTATATGAAAAAGGTCTGATACATAGAAGTTATCTTGTATCAGACCTTTTTTATTTAAGCACTAGCGTTAAGTGCTTCATCGAGTGTTGTTTTAAGATTAGATAATTGTGTTTTACTACATCCAACAATCATACTATCATTAAGGACTGTTTGATAGTACTCATCGTTTGTTGATTGAGTAAAAATAGCAGACTTAGTTGAATCATCTTGCATCGTATAGGTAATAGTTACCTCTGGTGTGGTATCTTCACTCTTATCTTCTAATTCAAGCTCTGCATAAATACCAATAACAGAGCGGTATAAAGCTTTAAAAGCATCTTGTTCAATAGACTTATTGTTAAGCGCATAGCTTGCATTTGCTTCATCAACATCTATGTGATAGGTGGCATCTGCATAGGTAATATCAATAGCTTTTACATCTGATATGTAAGGAAGTTCAATAAATTTACTTGAAAGATTAAATGGTGTAGCAACTTCTTTAAGGGCATCTAAGAAGCTGGCATCCATAGAATAAACACTCTTTTCACCAGTTCTCATAAAAGCAATTTTACCATCTTCAAGCTCATTTCCCCAGATAAAGTCAAGAGTTGTTGTTATATCTGGAAAGCTACCCTCTTCAAAAGGTATGCTAGGATTATAGAAATCAATCACTAAATGAAGCTTAGGTTGGTCTAGGCCATAGGCACTTAAGTCAGTTACATCATCTGCAATTAAGCTATCTACTGAAAAATCAGGTAATGAGTTGATGAGTGTATCAAGGGTGCTATTGTTTACAGACACATGATCTAGTGTATCTGTTATTAAATCATAAGCAGTGATAATACCATTTTGTTTATCGCTAATCTCAACAGTCATAGAGGGAAAATCTGTACCACCAATTGAGAGTCTAGAAATACTTTTAGTATTTGTGTCACTGCTATCAGATTCTGTAGAAGTATTTGCTTGAGGAGAAGTACTAGCTTCTTCTTGAGACTTATTATTGCTAGCAAATATAAGGACAACAATAAGTACAACTAAGATAAGGGCGGTTAGAATAAGTGTTACTGATTTTTTCATAATAAGTGTCTCCTTTTAACCCAGACAGTAGTCCTTAGAAAGTTTTTTACTTGAAAGGGCTTTAATTTGGTAATATCTTGTGTTTTAACTTTAATGTTATCGTAATCAAATTACATCTAATATTTTATAGCATTTCTGTGTGTAATGGGTGAAAAAAAATAAAATAGACGAAATAAGTGCAATATTTTACAAAGAAATGAAAGGTAAATCGAAAAATACATAAATTGAGCTGGTTTATTAAATAATACTATTATAAAACTCATTAATAAAGGAGGCTAAATAATGGCTGATTCATATAAAGGTGATTTAAGCTTTTCAAATGTCGTTAATAAGGTTGTTTCAGAAGGCGGAGAAGGTGCACAGCAAATTACTAAGCTTATTAAATCAGGCGGTGAAGTAGTAGGTTATGAATTAGAATCTGGTAAGCATATTTCAGTACAACAAGCCGTTGATATGGCTAAACGTAATGAATTAAAGCATGTAGGGGTATCTACTTCTAAAGATGGCAGTGAATATATTCGTTCACTTGCAGATGGTGATGAATCTAATAATTTAGGAAATTTACCATCTATAACTGCAGATTATAAATAAGAAAATAAAAATAAGGTCATTCTTTACATTAGATATGCTTAGCATAGACGCAGTACCTAATGAAGAGGATGACCTTATTTAGTATTTAGAGTTAAAATTGAATCACCTATATAGTAACTGAAGAAAATGAAGAGACAACAATTTGGCTATTAGATAAATCCTTAAAGAGTGGTAAATTAGGCGGGTTATATGTCCAGAAGGCAAATAATAAGACGCCTAAAAGAAGTAAGAGAGCACCTAAAA
>JAHLFQ010000181.1 GCA_018883705.1 Candidatus Cellulosilyticum pullistercoris | reverse complement strand
GCAAGCATTTCAGGAACAGAAACACTTTATTTTCCAAGTACAACAGATACAAGGGGAAAAGCCATTGCCCAATTAGTACAGAATGCCATTGTGAATAACTGTGGTATGATTAATCGTGGAATTAAAGCAAGATCAGACCTTTATGTATTAAGAACAACAAATATGCCAGCTATATTAATAGAAACAGGTTTCTTAACGAATGCTAGTGATGCATCTCGTATTAATACATCAAGCTTTATTAACCTTTGGTCAAGAGCAGTATATAATGCCATTGTTGAGGGATTTAAATTAATTTAAATAGTTACTATATAAAAGACTTCATTTATAAAAAGTAGGACTAAGAGTAATATTGCTTTTAGTCCTACTTTTATTATAAAATGGACCCATATCTATAAAATTTTTATGATTAGATAGACTAAGAGGATAGTTTGTATGCAGCAATAAGAATAGGTAATACTATTTATAATAAGTAAGATAGATAAATGAAAAGAGGACGAAATAATGAGTGCAAATATTTTAATCGGAACGATAACAGGAGCAATCATTGGTGGAATTACAAATGGAATTGCTATTAAAATGTTATTTAGACCGCTAAATCCTGTAAAAATCGGTAGATTTACCTTACCTTTTACCCCAGGGGTTATTCCTAAAGAAAGGGTACGTATTGCAAGCAAAATTGGAGAAGTAATCAGTAAGGAATTATTAAATGAAGAGGTACTTCGTACATGGTTATTAAAAGAAGAAATCTGTAGAGAAATTGAAAGTTCCATTGAAGACTATCTTAAGGAACAGCTGATAAATGAAAAGACGCTATATGAGGTATTACAAGAAAATATAGGAAAAGAACGTAGTATATACTTTTTGTGTGAAATAGAAGAGCATGTTACGTATAAGCTATATAGTAAAGTAGTAAGTATGGAACTTGGAAAGATTGTAGTAGAAAAGATACAAGTAGCATTTAAAGAGGGAAGTTTCGGGAGCTTATTGGGGCCTATGAGTTTTTTAATTAATGATGGATTAGTAGAAAGTATAGCAAATAAAATTGAACCTGTCATTTCAAAGTTTATTATGGAAGAAGGAGAGGGTATTATTAGAAAGGCTGTTGAAGAAGAAAGTCAAAATATACTAGATACCCAAGTAAAAGAACTTGTAGAAAAAGTTCAAACGTATGATGAACTTATTAAATGTACGGTTCTTAATGGATATAAGAAGCTAGTTGAGAATCATCTGACACGTATTTTAAAAGCACTCGATATTGCACAAATTGTAGAAGAGAGAATCCTATCACTAGATATGTTAGAAATTGAACAAATCATTTTATTGATTATGAAGAAGGAACTAAATGCAATCATTTGGTTTGGTGTATTATTAGGTGCAATTATGGGAATATTTGCAAGTTTATTTTAGCAGAAATTTAGACAAATTGAATCTCTTGATTTTTAGTAGAAAGAGTTGAACAAACACACAAATAATGATAATATGCTAGAAAGAGTATGATGCTGTTTGACTGAGTGATGAAAGGAGCAAGAATATGAAGATTAATAAAAATTGGCAAGCTTTTATATGTGCGTGTTCCATGATGAGTATGCTACTAATAGGATGTCAGACGCAGCCAGTAGAAGAAGTTCCTAATAGTTTATCTACGCCGATAGTAACAGAAGCAGTATCTGAACAAAGTATTTATAATAAGGCGTATGAAAGTTATAGCAATGTAACAGAATTAGGACTTATTATTAATGCACCTACTGATGAAGATTTAAGTCATTTAAATACATTAGAACATTATGAGTATGAAAATACGGATGAATCCATGCTCATTATTCCAAAATACAATGGCAGTAAAATCACAATAAGTACTGTAGAATATACTGGTGAGCGCTATATTGCAAAGGATGTTCTTTTTACCCAAGAATCAACACCAGAAGGCTATGGATTACTTTTAAAAACCAATCGCCCAGAAGGCATCCCACAAATTGTGATTACAATTACCTACAAAAATAAAAGCTTTGAAGAGTTAATTATAAACAATGGCCGAGAAGGTAATACGGGAGTAGAATACCTAAAGTTAGATAATGAAGCAAGTAAAAAGCAAGAAGGTGATATTGTTACACCTGTGCAAGATGCTACATATCTTAACGGACTAAATCGTTTTAGTAAATATGAAGTGGACATGGATAAAGATGGAACTAATGAAACGATTGAAGTATATTGTCAAGGTAATATTGCACCAGATGGAAGTTATTTGTTTGATGATGGACAAGAGTGGGCACTTATTTTAAGAAAAGGGGATAGCATTTATCCACTTTTTGAAAAAAGTTATATTCAATTAGGAAAATTAGAGTATACTGCATATATCGATTATGATGATTATGAGAGAGTGCACATTATTGTAGCGTATAAGACTGGTACTAATATTATTTATTATGATTGTACATTTGATGAAGAAAGTGGACATATCCTTAGAGAGCAACTATATGAGGCAAATAATATTAATATTCTTAAGGATTGGAATTAGTAAAACTATGTTTAAAAGCTTAGGCTTTTAAACATAGTTTTTTAATTTTATATGATAGATAGTAAGTCAGTATAGGTGCAAATAGATGGTCCATAATGTAATGAAAATAATAGCAAATGAAATAGAAGGGGTATTTATTGACAAGTATTATGTAAACTATTATGATGAAAGATGCTGACTTTAGTAAAGTGAAATAAGAGATGAAAATATGTATTAAGAGGAAAGGAACGGTGAAGCGTGTTGTTAGTAGTTGGTGGTATGATAGGCTTAGGAAAAACAAGTGTCGCTAAGCTTCTAGGAGAACATTTTAAAACAGAGGTATTTTATGAGAGTGTTGATGATAATCCGATTCTACCACTTTTTTATACTTCCACTCCTGAAGAGATTGAAAAATATAGATATCCTTTTTTGTTACAATTACATTTTTTAGATACGAGGTTTAGAAGTATCAAGAAAGCTTTGTATGATGATAACAATGTATTAGATAGAAGTATTTATGAAGACTGGTATTTTGCGAAAATAAATAATGACTTAGGTAGGATTTCAGATTTAGAATTTGAGATTTATAATAGATTACTAAATAATATGTTAGAAGAATTGTCAGAACTTCCTAAGAAGGCGCCAGATTTAATGATTTATTTAAAAGGATCGTTTGAAACAGTTATTCATCGCATCTTAAAACGTGGCAGAAGCTATGAATTAGATGAACATCTTGAAGCTTATTATAAAAAGCTGTGGGAAGGTTATGATGAATGGGTTATGCAATACTATAAGGCTAGTGATGTGATTATCGTAGATATGGATCGTTACGATGTTGTAAACTGTGAAGAAGATGCAAAAGAAATTATTGCTATGGTAGAAGAAAGATTAAAGGAAGT
>JAHLFQ010000180.1 GCA_018883705.1 Candidatus Cellulosilyticum pullistercoris | reverse complement strand
GAGCTTGATACTTTAGTCGAAACTGCTCTAGAAGAAGGTGCCATTGGTGCACGTATGACAGGTGCTGGATTTGGTGGTTGTGCTATTGCCCTAGTTAAAAGTACACTTGTGGACTCACTCATAGAAAAAGTAAGTGCAAGATATAAAGAAGTCATTGGCTATGATGCTTCCTTCTATAAAGCAACTGTTGGTAATGGCCCTACTCAACTTTTTTAGTTTTCTATCTTTATAAAACATTTTATTGTATAATTTAATCTATACAACAAATGACTTAACACATTCGTATATCTAATCACTATCTGTTTGTATATCACCATCAGGCTATATGCTATGAATCATATTGTATATTACATATTAGGAGGTAATTTATGAAGATAATCGTAGTTGGAGGAGCAGGCTACATTGGCTCTCATGCAGTCAAACAACTTATAGAAAACGGGGATGAGGTAATTGTTATTGATAGCCTAGAAACAGGTCATCGTGAAAGTGTGCCTCAAAATATACCTTTCTATCAAGTGGATATTCGAAATAAAGAGGCGCTTAAAGCAGTCTTCGAAAAAGAAACTGTAGATGGTGTCATACACTTTGCTGCAAACTCTTTAGTAGGTGAATCTATGACAAACCCACTTAAATACTATAATAATAACGTAACAGGTACTGAAACACTTCTAGAAGTATTAATTGAAACAGGCGTTAAAAATATTGTTTTTTCTTCAACTGCTGCCACTTATGGCGAAGTTACAGAAATGCCTATTCTAGAAAGTACCCCTACTTCACCTACTAATACCTATGGGGAAACAAAATTAGCTATTGAAAAGATGCTTAAGTGGACTCATAAAGCACATGATCTTAACTATGTTTGCTTACGTTATTTTAATGTAGCTGGCGCAGATGCAAGTGGTACTATTGGTGAAGCCCATACTACAGAAACCCATCTCATCCCACTTATTTTACAAGTCCCTCTTGGCCAAAGACCTCATATTACTGTTTTTGGAACAGATTATCCAACAAAAGATGGTACTTGTATTAGAGACTATATTCATATTACAGATTTAGTAAATGCTCATATCTTAGCGCTTCAATATTTAATGAATGGTGGAGAAAGTAATATCTTTAACTTAGGTAGTAATACAGGCTACTCTGTTCTAGAAATGATTGAAGCAGCTAGAGCAGTTACTGGCCACCCCATTCCAATGGAGATTGGCGAAAGACGTGCTGGTGACCCTGCTTTATTAATCGCTTCTTCTGAAAAAGCAAAAAAAGTACTTGGTTGGACCCCACAATATACCGATATTAAGTATATTATTGCTTCTGCATGGAAATGGCACCAAAGTCATCCAAATGGATATAAAGGAGAATAATGATGAATACACTTTATGGACTTATCGAACGTTTAATAGAGATTTCAATTCAGAATGAATTAATCACTTCACGAGATGCTATTTATATGCGCAATCGTTTGTTAGCTGCTTTTCAAGAAGTCCATTATGAACCTACTGCGCCTACGCAAACAACACTCTATGAAACTTTAGATGCACTAGCTTCCCTAGCTGCATCTAAAGGTATTATTGAAGATACGCTTTCACAAAAAGATTGTTTTACAAGTACATTAATGAATCTTTTTCTACCAACTCCTTCTCAAGTGGAAGCTAACTTTTGGCACAAATATGACCTCCATCCTGAAGATGCCACCACTTATTTCTATAAGTTAAGTCAGCATTCTAACTATATTAAAATGAATCGCATTGCCAAAAATATGATTTTCCACTCCCCTTCACCTTATGGCACACTTGATATTACGATTAATCTTTCTAAGCCAGAAAAAGATCCCAAAGATATAGCTAAACAAAAAACAATGCCTAGCTTAACTTATCCAACTTGCCTACTATGTGTAGAAAATGAAGGTTTTTCTGGTACAAGTCACTTACCAGACCGAGCAAATCACCGTATGATTCATCTTAATCTAAATCATCATGACTGGATGCTCCAGTATTCACCCTATTTGTACTATAATGAACACTGTATTTTACTTTCTAAAACCCATGAACCCATGACTCTTACTAAAAATAGTTTTTATAATCTTTTAAGTTTTGTTCAGGCATTTCCTCATTACTTCATTGGTTCTAATGCTGATTTACCTATTGTAGGCGGTTCTATTCTTGCTCACGAACATTATCAAGGCGGTCGTTATGAGTTCCCTATTCACAGGGCCTCTGTCATTGATACCTTTAGCATCAAAACTTTTCCTGGTGTTCAATGTCGTCTCCTAAAATGGCCACTTTCCACCATTTCTATTTCAGGTTCAAGTTTAGAAGAAGTTGCAGAATGTACTCATTATATTTATGAAAAATGGAAAGTTTATTCGGATAGTAAAGTCGATATTTTATCCCATACAGGTAATGTAAGACATAATACGATTACGCCTATTGCTAGAAAAAAAGATAATCAATTTATTATGGACATCGTTCTACGTAATAATCGTACAAACGATGAGCATCCATTAGGTATTTTTCATCCTCATACTGATGTTCAGCATATCAAGAAGGAAAATATTGGCTTAATCGAAGTAATGGGGCTAGCTATTTTACCAGGACGTCTCCAAAAAGAACTAGAAGACGTTAAAGCCTATATAAAAGGCACTTCAAATCAAGTGGCTACTTATCACTTAGCTTGGGCTGAAGAACTTAAGCACTCTTATGATACAACAATCAATATAGATCGCTATATAGAACATGCCGTAGGGCAGAAATTTAGTCGCGTACTAGAAGATGCGGGTGTATTTAAAATGACTTCAGAAGGCATTATGCACTTTAAGCAGTTTATTGATACGCTGTAGGCTATTCATCTAACTTTTAAAAAGAAAAATGAGGGGATACCTTTAAGGTATCCCCTCATTTTTCTTTATTTAGATAATAAGGCCATTTGTGCTACCTCATGAGAGTCTGAGCCCCCAACACATTTTATATTGTATTGCATTATTAACTCTAAAAGCCTTCCACTCGGATAGGTTTCTTTACAATCTACCTTACGTAACCCTGCTACATTAAAGTCAATCTCATAGCCTCCTTCTATTATTTTAGAAACGATTTCATCGAACAAGCCTTTATCATCATATTTAATAGGATATTTCCGATTAAATATACGTATTAAACTAGGATGACCGATTCGTTTCGGCTTAAAAGGTCCTAAATCAGACTCTATAGACTTTAAAATCGTTCGAAAATACAAATCATATACAGCTTCTAGGTTATCTAAACGATTCAGTAAAGCCTCAAAGTCAGGCAGATAATCTATCGCATAGTATTTTCCTTCATATCTCACAAAGTGTACAGATAAAATAGCATCTTCTATTTCCTCACCATATTGGTTAAGATATTTTGTTATTTCATCTTCAAAACTTTCTACATAATCTACTTCAAACCCTTTATTAATCTTAAGCTTCCCTTCAAATTTTCTCTTCAGGTCAGTTATTGCCTCTAAATATAAAGGTACCTCTTCATGTAAAAGCGAACACTCTCTTGCAAAGGTTTTTGTTGTCACTTTGTTAGGTAGTGGAAAATGTTCTGTAAATGTAATCTCCTCTCTCCCAAGCCTTATCGCTTCATTGGCATACGCCTCCAACGTATCTTTAGTTCCATGTGGACAAAAGGGTGTATGTATATGTCCGTCACGTTTCATCCTATTCTTCATATGAACCTCCTATCTTGATACTTATGCTTCATCTAAATAATATGCTATATCTCATCTTAAACCATCTCTTTTAAATACATCAAGTATTCTATAGCTTAAAAAATATTTTAAATAAAAAAGTAGCCTATGAGTCTTATCCTACTCATAAGCTACTTTTTATCTTTTATTATTGATTCATTAAAATTCTCTTAGCACCTAAAATAGAAGTTGCACTCATAGAGAACTCATCTAAACCGTATTCAAGAAGTGTTGGAATAGCTGCTTCATCTCCAGCCATCTCTCCACACATTCCTACCCATTTACCATGTTTATGTGCTCCATCAATTGTCATTTTAATGAGTCTTAAAACAGCTGGATGCATTGGGTTGTATAGATAAGAAACTTTTTCACTCATTCTATCTGCTGCTAATGTATATTGAATAAGGTCATTTGTACCAATAGAGAAGAAATCAACATGTTTTGCAAGTTCATCTGCCATAACAGCTGCTGCTGGAATTTCAACCATCATTCCCCATTCGATTGAATCTGAATAAGCAATGCCTTCAGCATCAAGCTCACGTTTACATTCTTCTACAACTGCTTTTGCATTGTTAAATTCTTCAATACCTGAGATCATTGGGAACATAACTGCAAGTTTTCCATAAACAGATGCTCTAAGAAGTGCACGAAGTTGTACTTTAAAGATATCTGTTTGATCTAAACATAAACGAATTGCTCTATATCCTAAGAATGGATTCATTTCTTCTGGTAATGGTAAATAAGGAAGAACTTTATCTCCACCAATATCTAATGTTCTAATAACAACTTTTTTGCCTTTTACTGCTTCTAGAACATATTTATAAGCTTCATATTGTTCTTCTTCTGTTGGTGCAGAATCTCTATCCATATATAGGAATTCGGTTCTAAATAAACCAACACCATCTCCACCATTTTCAATTACTTGGTCAACATCTTGAGGTTTACCAATGTTACCACATACTTCAATATGTTTACCTTCTTTTGTTACCACTTTAACATTAAGAAGTTTTTTAAGTTCTTCTTTTTCTGCTTCAAAAGCTTTAATTTTTTCTTTATAAGCATCAATTGTCTCTTGGTCTGGATTAATAATAACAATTCCTTCAATCCCATCAACAATTACTTTATCATCATTTTTTACTGAAGTAGTAATATCTCCAAGACCTACAACAGCAGGAATCTCAAGAGTTCTTGCCATAATAGCTGAGTGAGAAGTTCTTCCTCCAATATTGGTAATGAAACCATTTACTTTTGATTTATCAAGTTGCGCTGTATCAGAAGGTGTTAAATCGTGTGCTACAACGATTGTATCTTCTTTTTCGATTTCTAATCCAATACTATGACCTGCTAAATTAGCAAGTATACGTTTAGATACATCTTTGATATCAGCTGCACGTTCTCTTAAATAAGCATCATCAATTGCTTCAAAAATCATAACAAGATTATTTGAAACAGTTTCTACAGCTTTCATTGCATTTGTTGCATTATTTTTAATTTCAGTTTCTACAGAACCAATAAATTCTGGGTCATCTAAAATAAGAATATGAGCCTCAAATACAGCTGCTTCATGCTCACCTACATTTTTCATTGTTTTTTCTTTAATTTTTTCAAGCTGTTCTCTACAAAGATTTACTGCATTTTGAAGTTTCTCAATTTCTTTGGCGGTGTCAGTCACTTTCTCATCAGTAATCTTTAGTTCATGCTCTTCATAAAGGAAAACATTTCCAATCGCATAACCTTTAGAAGCTGCAATACCCTTTTTCATTTGCTTGTCCTCCTAAGTTATGGATTATTCTTGGAAAGTTGCAATAAAATCTGCCATATGTTTTGCAGCAGCTTCTTCGTCTTCTCCTTCAGCTACAACTTGAAGTTCAGCACCTGCTGTAAGACCCATTGCTAAAAGAGCAATTAAGCTTTTTGCATTTCCTTCTTTGTCTCCACAAACAAGTTTAATATCTGATTTGAATTGCCCAGCTTCTTTACAGAATAATGTTGCTGGTCTAGCATGTAATCCTTGAGCGTTGTTAAGTTTTGTGTTTAAAGTAGTCATAATGTCTCCTATCCCTTTTTAGGTTCATTTGATTTAGTTTGTAATATATTTTATCCTAAAATATCTTTAATTATAACATTTCTATAACTGTATAATAAATAGACATTCTCTTACATTTTTATTAATAAAATGTTAATAAATCTTTTAATTTATTTTTACTACCTTATTATATCAGATTTTTGTTAATTATTTTTTTACAAATAATTACATTTTCCGTCATTATTTTATT
>JAHLFQ010000179.1 GCA_018883705.1 Candidatus Cellulosilyticum pullistercoris | reverse complement strand
TAAAACGTTAAGTTATCAAAAATACGGCAATCTGTTTAGACGCCGTATTTTTTTGCATTTTCTCGCCTATGTTAAGCTCATATCTTTTCATGGTAAAATATTATCAACGACTACTTCCTCCTAATCTTGAGAGGAGGTGAGCCTATCATGGATATATTTTCTTCGATTGTTGCACCCATCATTGTGGGTATAGTGCTTGCACTGTTCGAACATTGGCTGGACCATCGAGACAACAATCACAAGTAGTCGTGGTCTGCCCTCACACTTAGTATGTTGCCGCTAAGCGTAAAGAAAAGCTCTACCTATTTCGACACCAGGTAGAGCTTTTTGAGTACTATCATTTAGATATATTTTCTTCGTTGCAATATATATTATAACACACGTTTAACAATGTTTTAAACAGATGAATCTCGTATGTAAGATATTCATTACCCAACAATATTGGGATAATTACTATATACAAGGATCACTAAAAATAGAAACGAATAGTTAAGTCATTTTCATAAACTCGAATCTTACGAAATGGGAGAAACCATTCTTTAAATATCTCTCCCTTTCTATTTTTCCCCTTAATACTTTGAGGTTTATTTAATACCGCTGTAATTTGATCTACATAATCAATATTTGGTACGTCATCATGATAGTCAATTAGCTGTTTAATTTTTTCATTCATTAAGCTTATTATTTTGAGAAAAAATTTTTTATTTTTTCTATATTCACAAAAATGCAAATAGAAATTATCTAATCTAATAAAAAACAGAATAATTAAAAAATCGCTTAAATCAGTTACCAATTTACTCTAAGCGATTAAACTAAACAAAATTATTTTTTTAAATCTTGCTCAAGTGCGGTTGCCCAAGCTCTGATTAACTCACTAATTGAATTATACCCGTATTCTTGACTAGCCTTTTTTAAAATACGTTTATCACTTGGACTAACATAAATTGTCATATATGTCTTTTTTTCTTTTTTACGTTTCTTACGTGGAACTGAACTTACTAAATCGTTTGTAGATTCTTTCTCTTGTTCTAAACGGTCTTTTTTCTCATTTTCTTCAATTGATTGTTGAATTTTTGCATCACGAGTAAATGCACTTGATTTAGGAAAGTTTTCTGGAAAAGCCATTTTATCCTCCTTATGTTATTCTCAAACTATTATTTTACGCATAGAAATGCAATTGCATTTCTATGTGTATTTGCATGTGCAATTACACATATTTTGTAATCGTATCAAAAATATCGTCAATTTGCTTATAATTCTTGGGATTTTGATTAGCAAAATAATTGCGCATCTTCATGAAATCCTTGTTGTTCTTATAGTCATCTGGAATTTCAGATAATGGTGTGTTTGCCATTTGTTCCATCTCGCAAATAGGTACCTGATAGTATGTTGAGCGATTAAAAATTTCACGTTCAGGTATTTCTGCTATCCATTCGACTTCCTTATCTTCTTTAATACTCTTTAAGAAGTCCTTACTGATTCCTGTATTATGCTTAATCATATTTGCAATATAATACACCTTAGCTCTTATCAAGGTGTTACCTGACATAACATCTACAGTTTCCTTTTTCAATTCCTTCATTCGTGTTTCTAATTCAGTGATTGAATCATAACTAAATTTCGAAGGAGTTACTGGACTTAGGACAGCATCAGAAACGGCAATCGCATTTTTAGTTGCAATACCAATATCTGGGTGACAGTCAATAATCATATAATCATAATTAGCAACAATATCGTCATAGTGTTGATGAAGCCACATAAATAGAATTAAGTTTTTATTGTTATGCGTTTCTAGGCGGCTTTGCACTTTATCCAATCTAGTTGTACCAGAAATTAAATCGACATTCTTATTTACACGATGTATCTTAACTTCTTTGCGATTTTCGTCGTCATCGTAAACGTTAAAAATTTCTTCTACAGTACCTTCTTGATCTGTAATACCGTAAGTTCTACTTAACGAACTTTGTTGGTCTAAATCCATGAGCAGAACTTTATGCCCTTTACTGGCTAAATACTCACCGTAATTATATGAGAGGGTTGTCTTACCTATTCCACCCTTAATCGTCGCAAAAGTAATGACTTCCATTATTTTCTCCTTCATTGAAAAATGCTTATATTATCTATTATAATTAGTTACACATGCAATTGCAATTTGAATTAAATTTGCATTTTCAATTGCATGTGCAAATACATGTGTAAGCATGATAAAAACATAGATAACAACTACTTAAATAAACTACACTAAGATTATATTTTTTATTTTTAAGTACTTAAAAAAGAAAATTGCTTGAAAAAATTATAGAGGGACATTAATGGCTGTTCAGGAAACACAGATTAAGAAATTAACTCATAGCAACGCTGTTGATGCAGGAATTGTTGAACATAATGGACGTTTCGTTATTGTAAATGGTAAAAATGGTGAGATCATTGAGAATTGCAATGGATGGGGATATAAAACACGAGAAAAGGCTTTAAAATTTCTTCAAGCTAATTTTGACTACAAGCCTAAAAAAGCTGAATTGATTAAAGATAATGTCGATTCAGCTGTAAAGGAATGGAAAAATGGAACCATAGAAGTAAAACAAGTTATCCATTCGCAAAAAGTTACTGCTAGACAAAAACCAATACACTTAGCTAATATTACTAAAAAATATGAATTCGAAGATTTAGCTTTGGTTAAGGTCAAAATGAAAAAAGGTGATCGATACATTATTGTCGATCGCTCAAATAAGGTAGTCGATAATTGTAATGGTTATGGTTATCGTTCTAAAAATAAAGCCATTGCTTATTTAAATAGCTTATACAAAACTACTGAGAAAAAAGGTAAGCATAAAAAGGCTAATAAAGTTTTTAACACGCAACTAAGAAGTGCTTTATCAGAAAGTCAAGAAGAGATTGATTGGTCAAAAGTTAAGCTAAATGCTGAGCAACACAAGGCAATTGAATTAATTGAAAAGGGCGAAAATGTCTTTTTAACTGGTTCAGCTGGTACAGGTAAGAGCTTCTTACTTAAGTACATTATCCATAAATTTAACGATGATTATACAAGAGTTTGCGCACCAACTGGACGAGCCGCTGTTAATGTAGGTGGTACAACTATTCATCGTTTGTTACATTTAAAGCTGAGTACAGATACAATTAATGACCATCCTACTACAATGCCAAAATCTCTTAGGGGCACTCATAGAGTCATTTTAGACGAGGTTTCCATGGTAAGAGCAGATATATTTAAGTGGCTCAGCGAAAGCCTTAGATTGGCAGAAAAGGAAAATAAGCAGCCTATTCAACTTATTGTTGTAGGTGACTTTTATCAATTGCCCCCAATTGTAAGTACAGATTATGAGCGACAGTACTTTGCTGGCGGAAAAGAATATGCATTTAATTCTGATGAATGGGCTAGTTGGCACTTTAAGCCCGTAATTTTCCGTAACATTGTACGTCAAGATAATCCAGATTTTATTGAAGCCTTGAACAAGATTCGTGTAGGGGATGCCAGCGGTATTGAGTTTTTTAATAAAAACGCTGCTACAAACGAAATAGATCAAGCCATTACGTTAACTAGTAGAAATGCAACAGCGGAGAAAATTAATCGAGAAAAATTGAGTCAAATCAAAGAGCCAGTACATACTTTCATTAGTGAATCGGAAAGAAAAATCAGTGATTCTGAAAAGCCAGTACCTGATAAAATCGAGCTTAAGATCGGTACTCAGGTTGTCGCTACCGCAAATGGTGAAAATTATAATAATGGCGACATTGGTATTGTTACGGGATTTGGTAACAACGGCTCTGTGGAAGTTAAGTTTGCACCAAATAGACCAGCTATTCACATTAAGCCAAAGGAATGGAAAGTTTATGATTATTTAGCTAGTGACAAAGGTGCTTATCTTAAAACCATGATAGGATCTTATGTCCAAATCCCGCTCAAATTAGGCTATGCGATTACAATTCACAAGTCTCAGGGACAGACTTATTCACGAGTTAATGTGCAACCTGCGGGATGGAGTAATGGCTTATTGTACGTATCTCTTTCTAGGTGTAGAAAGGTTGACTCTATGTACCTGTCATCATATTTATCAAGGAATATGGTTAAGACTAGTCCGTATGTTAATGATTTTTATTCAAGTCTAGAAAAATTGAATTAGCTGGAAGGTCAGAAATTAAATATTTCTGCCTTTTTTATTTTTATCATCAGTAAGTGGTGTGAGAATTTAATACGTTTTTGTTGATATTTGTATATTGGATTGAATATAGTAGAGTTTTTTAAACAACAACTTTTAATATAGTTAATCAATTAAGGCCAGAGTAATTAGCGAATTTTTTATAGCTATATAGGTTTTTTCTTGCCTTACAAGGTTTTTTTGGCTTTATTAGTAAGTTCATACTAGTGTTTAATTTAAACTCTTAGAACGTAAATATGACGCATCTGTAAGAGCTAATAGTTATGTATCCGATTTATTTGCAAATAAAATATGTGATGAATGTGCTTTTAACTGAACTATTGTTTAGTAGTTGCAATGAGTATAAAAATTGCTATATCTAAAATATTAATGGCTGTACAAAAAGAATTTTAAGTTGAGTCAAAAATCAGAATAAGAAAAGATGTAATTACCGAATCAAAAATAAAAAATTGTGTACTTTATTTTTAGAGTATTTACTTGTTCAGATTCCTATTAAGGAATTGATTAATCCTTTATATACCCTTTATATATCCTTTAATACCTTTTTCCTTTCTCCTTTAGAGAAGCGTAATCCTTTGGGAGAGTAGGGCTCGAAAAAGTCATTCTACACAAAATTTAGGCTATTCTACACAAAATTTAGGGTTATTCTACACAAAATTTAGGCTATTCTACACAAAATTTAGGCTAGTTCTCCCATGAAACTTGATTTGCTCTACACAAAATTTAGGGTCATTCTACACAGAATTTAGGGTTTTAACGAGCAAAATAAGGTGCTTATATTAGAGTTATCCACAGGTCATTTAATACATTTTTTTGTATTTAAAGCCAAACTACACATTTTTTATAAAATTGATGATGCAAAAAAGTCGAACTACACAGAATTTATAATTTCTTACCTAAAATCCCTTTTGTTAGAGAACGAATTACGAAAATGCCATAATTTCTGTGTAGTTTAAGCTTCTTTACTTTTCTTTTTATAAAAACTGTGTAGTTTAACATAGTTATTAAAAAGTGAGAGCGCTTAAAATTATAAGCAATTAAATATTTTTCACTCAAACTACACAGGTAATAAAAAATAGTGTATTATGAATGACGAAAGTATAAAAAATGGGTAGGTTAAAATGGACAAAAATAAAAAAGAGCAAGAAAAAATAAGGGAATTACTAAATTTTCCTGACAGAAAGAAAAATTTAGTCAAATATAACAATGATCTAAACGATAATAAGCAATATTATGGCGTTAGTAGCCTATCTAAGTATGAGATGGATATCTTTTTCTTTCTAATTGCGCAACTCCAAGGTCAAGATGGAGCAGTTGTAGATATAAAGATAAAAGATCTAAAACGATATCTTCATATGCCTACGACAATGTCTTATCGAACTTTTCAAAGAATAGTAATTCAAACCTTTGATCACTTAGAAAATATTAAAACTGGTTTTTTAAAAAACGATGAGGAAAATCGTGAATATCTTCAATTAAAACCGATTTTCGATTACACAAATATATATACCGACTCTCTAGACGTTGAAGTAAAGGTAAACAAGGAGTATAGATATCTTTTTAATGGTCTAATTCGTTCTACAGATCCATCAATGCAGATCAGATATACACGCTTTGATTTACAACAAATGATAAAGATTAAGCGGCAGAACTCGAAAAATTTGTACCGCTTATTGATGCAGAACATGTATCGTGGTGAGCGTGAGTTTACTGAGAACGAGATATATGAGCAATTAGGTTTATTTACCGTTCGAAAAGGTAAAAAAGCAAAGAAATACGAAAATGGCAAGCTGTATAATCGTGTTCTTAAACCTGCGTTAGTTGATTTAAGCCCATTCTTTAGAAATCTGCGATTAAAAAAACAATATGGTCCTAATCATACAATTGAAAAGTACCACTTTTACTGGGTAAAAGAGCCTGCACGTGTTTCTCGCTTAATTTATAATCCTGAAGATGCTGATATAAGAGCTGTTGTTAATATTAAAACTAATGATCATTTAACTCTTAAAGAAAAAAACGAAGCAATTGATCGATATTTTGGTCAAAAAATTGGGACTTCGCATTTAGAGAAACAGGAAGGAAATAAGAAGTATCTCAAGTCATTTTTCGAAGATACTCCATTTAATCAAAGTGGTCTAGATATTGAGCAGAAGAAACTAACAGACGTAGAGCTAAAAAATATGATCAGTACTTACAGATATCTAGAAAGTTTAAATTTGCTCAAGGATCGTGATAAGACTTTTTTAAAACTTTTGAATACTGAGCAGCGTAGGCGAGAGGGAAAATTAGAGGAAGAAAATGTAGACAAAGGCACATTTCTACAAAGCTTTTTAAATGAACCTAAACCACTCGAATCAATGACAGATGTAGAATTAAATCATTATCAAGATATGTTGTTGGCTAAAATCGCAGATCCAGAACATAATATTACTAACTCTGAAAGAACAGATTTAAGTAATATTAGAAAGATATTATTAGGATTGAATGATCTCAAGAAGAATATGCCTAGTTCTGATAAGTAGCGCTACGTATTGAATTGTATAAGCTGGTGTCAGTAGCTTAAGTGCACGTGTATTTGCATGTGCAAGCCTAAATACCCATGCCTGCTGATAAAATCAAGATTAAATTTCTGAATGTGAAAAGGCAATAAAACATAATATGGTGCAGGTAAAAAGAAAAATTTTTATATATTGCAAATGGAATGCACAAAAACGTTACTCTAGACTTGAAAATGAGTAACGTTTTTGTGTATCTAAATTCTAAAGTAAAAACTCAAGGAATTAATCAAGATTAGCAATAATATCGATGGCGATGATTATATCTAGTTACTTGTTAAATAGCATCTTTAAGACAGATTTCAAAAGGTAAGAGATATCTGTATACACTTCACTTTTCAGTGATAGGTATTGATTGTTTGACAGAAAAAGGGTAATTAAAATTGCTGGAGTATTACATATTTTAGGCTAATATTTGCACATGCACATGTAAAAGCATTTGCATGTGCAAATAAATGCTGAAATGCACATGCTGAATTAATAATAGCTGGAGATGAGCCTTTATCAAGTTAAATTTTTAGTCAGACTAATTAACCCAACTATGACTATTTCTTTGATTTATTGAATTTTTAAATCTTAAGTTTAGACGTCGACATTATATTTTTATGGTATTGGTTAAGTGTAATAATAGTACTTGGTGGTAAGTTATTTTGATGATTTAGTGAAGACTTAATCAATAGTTGGCAATGCTAGCAAGTATGCGAGAAACCGTGATGTTTTATCTTGAAAAAAGAAAATAAGTTAGAAAGGAGAAAATATGTCTAATAAATCTATATATCAAGATATAGCGGATGAAACTATCCGGATAATTACTGAAAAGGTACATTTATCGCCATCGCCGCTATAGCGTTAAAGATTTATATGATCGTTTGGCTGCTTCAAGCATCTGTAAAAGGAATCATTATCTTTATTCAAGCATAGTAGAAGCTCAATATCATGGGCATAGCTTTTTATTAAAGCTGGTCTTTGTCTCCAACCGTGGAAGCAAGAACAAGTATTCGGTTTTAGCTACTACTCAAACCAAGCTTAGACCTGAAGAAATCGTCCAACTTTATGGCCGTAGATGGCAAATTGAAACATATTTTAAGACGTCTAAGCAATATCTTGCTCTAGATAAATCTCAAGTTCAAAGCTATGACGGCCAATGTGGCTATATCGCAGTTACAGCAATAACTTATGATCTATTGGCCTGGCAGGAAAGACAAAATACAGATGACAAGATAATCGGAGATTTATTCTATCTAATGAACGAATCCTTGCCTGATATTAAATTCATAGATGCATTGGTCTACTTAATTTTAGAATTAAAAGAGCTTAAGCAGACTAGTTTTGAAAAGATAGATGGAAGTGGCATCCCCATGAGAATATTACTATCCATAAGAAAGAGATTAAAACAAAGCAAGAAATTCAAGAAGATAAAAAAGTTATGCAAACAATTGAAAATTTGCCAAAGGATTTTTTCAAAAAAGATTAATTTGATATAACTAAAGAGCATGTTGAAAAACATGTATTTATTCCATATGATTTTTTTATATTTTATATTTTATATTTTCCAAATAATTCTATATCTATACTCAGAAAAATATATCTTTTAATTTTTTTACTCCTCCAAAATAGGCTCCCACTTATTTATTGGACGAGATTTATTCATTCTATTTTTCCATAATTAGATTAAAAGCAGCCGGGAAGGCTGCTTTTTTATATGCAATAAAATGAATGTTTTATTGAAACACAATAAAGTAAAATACATATAAGAAATGTTTTATGTAAGGAAATAAAAATGATGCCATTTAATAAATTAAATCGTGGAGAACAACAAGCTTATCTAATGCTGCCAATCATTCAAGAACTTAAAAATATTGGTGGGGAAGGCAGTACAAAAAGAATAAAGAAAGATATTGTAAACAATGACGAAAATCTTCCTGAAGATGTATTAACTGAGACTAGAACATCTGATAAGGGGAATACTTACCATCCTTTTGATTTTCCATATAATTTTGCTGTATCTAATTTAATCTTAGCAGGCTTTTTGACACGTCCAAAGAGAGGATGGGTAGTTCTAACCAAAGAAGGAAGAAACTATTCAGGAAACGCAAAAGAACTATCTGATTTAGTTTATTCTCGCTCATTACCTAAATGGGCTGAAAAATCTAAGACGAATAAAAATAAATCACAAAGAGAAGTATCTACAAATGAAGAAGTAGATGCTGAATTGACTGATGATATTAAGAATAATGAAACTGATGATGAAGATGATCGTCAAAAAATAGCTGATGCTATTAATAATTTGGATCCCTATAAGTTTGAATTATTCTGTCGTGCTTTAGTAAACAGAATGCACGTAGAAATGTCGGATAAAATTGGCGTTAAAAAGAGCAATGATGGTGGATTGGACGGATACGGCTATATTACGACAGACGATTTTCGAACTACTAGAGTAGCAATTCAGGCGAAACATTGGAATGGTAGTCTAGTTCAAGCACCTGAAATTGATAAATTTAGAGGAGCAATGGATAGCTACAGAGCTGAATATGGCATCTTTATTACTACTTCAGGATTTACCAGGGGAGCAATTAAAAAGGCTCGGACAGGCACAAGAGTTATCACTTTAATTGATGGTGATAGATTAGTTGATTTAGTAATTAAG
>JAHLFQ010000178.1 GCA_018883705.1 Candidatus Cellulosilyticum pullistercoris | reverse complement strand
GAGAAATATTGTTATTTTGCCTTAGGTGTAAAAAAACAATTTTCACTTGTCATTAGTGCACAAAATCAGGCCAAAGAAGCAGTATCTGGTGATTCATATAGCTTTATGGAACTTAGTAATGGGAAATATTTAATGGCGCTAGCCGATGGAATGGGTAGCGGTTATTTAGCACAGCAAGAAAGTAAAATGACAATCGAGCTTTTGGAAAATTTTCTAGAAGCAGGTTTTGATAATGAAGTAGCACTTCGTATTATTAATTCAGCACTTGTATTAAAATCAGATGTAGAATGTTACGCAACGATGGATATGGCATTAATTGACCAATATACCGGTGTTATAGAATTTCTTAAAATGGGAGCATCAACAAGCTTTATTGTACGAGGTGATGAAGTCATAACGGTTAAAGCAAGTAGTTTTCCGATTGGAATTTTAAGTCATGTAGATATAGTAAGTTGTAAAAAACAACTTAAAGATGGAGATATCATCATTATGGTTACAGACGGAATGTTAGAGAATAAGAATGATAGATTAGATAGAGAAATTACCTTTAAACATTTTATATCAGAATCTAAATCTAATAGCCCTGAGTATATGGCAAAATTCTTGCTAGATAAAACAAAAAATCTCATGGCTGGAGAAGAAACGGATGATATGACTATTATTGTAGCACGTATTTGGAAGCAAGATTGATAGAGAATAAAAAACACAACTGTCTTAATAAAATGAGCAGTTGTGTTTTATTATGAAGAAATCCTTTTTTAATGAATACAAAAAATAAATATTGGCAAAGTTTATAACATATCTTACATAAGAAGGAGATATGGGATGAAAAAAGAAATAGTAATTGATGGTAAAGGGAGCGATTGGTTTGAAAAAGCCACCTTTGTTTTAAAAGAGAATAATACAAATCATTTACCAAAGGATTTATTCTCTTATGCAGAAGAGATTGTAGAAAGACATCTTAAGAAGATGCCACAAGGAATAAGTCATCAGCAGATACCAAAAAGTTATCTTGAAATAGCATCTAATAAAAGCATACAAAATGAATATTCTAAGATATGTATGCAGAAGAAAAAGGTTCAAAGAAGAGAAAAACAAGTGACCACTTTTCTAGTTATTTCACTAATGGCTTGTGCACTTAGTCTAATTGCATTAATAATGAGTATTTTTAGTTGATAAATACCATAGAATTGATTTATATTAAAGTAAATGCCTTCAATTAAAATATAAAAATTGGCTATACTATTAAGGAGACTCAAGATGGAAAGGCAAGTCCATGAGAAAATTAAAGCATTTATTTTAAAACATCATTTAATAAGCCGTGGAGATGAGCTAGTTTTAGGTGTATCAGGTGGAGCAGATTCCATGATGTTACTCTATTATTTTTTTACTCATAAAGAGGAGTATGGAATTACTTTAAAAGTAGCACATATTCATCACGGTATTAGAAAGGCAGCTTCATTAGATGCACAACTTGTTGAATCTGTTTGTAAGGAGTATCATATTCCTTTTTTTAGACATGATTGCGATATTAAGAAGTTAGCGAAAGAAAGAAAGATTTCTGAAGAAGAAGCAGGCAGAGAAGAAAGATATAATTTCTTTATATCTTTATTAAATACAAATGGTAAGATAGTAACAGCCCATAACATGAATGATCAAGCTGAAACCATGCTTATGCGTTTTGTAAGAGGTACTGATATAAAAGGTCTTGCAGGCATATTACCAAAAAGAGATAGAATTATACGTCCGCTCCTTTGTCTAACAAGAGATGAAATAGAAGCGTATTGTAAGGAGCAAGCTATTTCATATAGAGATGATGAAACAAACTTTAAACCTATTTACACAAGAAACAAAGTACGCCTTGAATGTATTCCTTATATCAAAGAACATCTTAATCCCGCTATAGTCACCGTTTTAGGAAAGCATAGTAATCTTTATAGAGAAGAAGATGAATTTTTAGTAGCACATACAAAGGAACTTTTTAATCAAAGTGCGACTCAAGACGAAACATCTATCTTACTAGATGAGAAAATGATGCGAAGTTTTCACGTTTATATGCAGAAACGGGTCATATTGATGGCTATAGAAAGTTTGATTAATAGGAAAAATATTACTTCCAAGCACGTAGAAAGTTGTTTGGAACTTCTTTCATTACAAACAGGTAAGGAAGTTCATTTGCCTTATGGCTTAATTGCAAGGCGAGACTATCAAGGAATTAGACTTATGAAGGCTTCCCAAGAGGCTACTTATTGTACTCAATTACAAGAAGGAATGCAGTTTATAAAGGAAGCTAAACTCGAAGTGGAAATAAGGCGGATAGACAAGGAAAGAATTAGTCAAAACAATGAAAACATATATACTAAATATATTGATTATGGTAAAATAAAAAATGAACTGCAAATTAGAACTCGTAGGGCCTCCGACTTCATTAGTCTGCCAGGAGGTAGTAAAAAACTGAAAAAGCTTTTTACAGACGATAAGATTTCAAGAGCAAAGAGAGATACATTACCACTTATAGTAGATGGTAATGAAGTAGTGTGGATTATCGGAAATAGATTAAATAGCAATTATTATATTACTGATGATACAGAAGAAGCACTAGAAATAAAAATACGAACATTACGTGAATAGAGGAGGTATCATGTTAAATTTAGAAACACTCATATCAGAAGAAGAGTTACAAGCCCGTATTGCAGAGTTAGGTGCACAGATTAGTAGAGACTACGAAGGTAAAGAGCTTGTAGTTTTATGTATACTAAAAGGTGGTGTTATGTTTATGACAGATTTAGTAAAACATATCACAGTACCTTTAAAGTTGGAATTTATGGTTGTATCTAGTTATGGAGATGAATATAAAAGTAGTGGGCTTGTTAAAATCCTCAAAGACTTAGATGAACCTATTCATGGTAAAAATGTACTTATAGTAGAAGATATTATTGACTCAGGTAGAACACTTAGTTATCTTAAAAAGATGCTAGGTGAAAGAAATCCAGAAAGCCTTAAACTTTGTACACTTCTTAATAAAGAAGAGCAAAGAGAGGTAGAAGTAGAAGTGGATTATACAGGCTTTAAGGTAGGCGATGAGTTTGTAATTGGTTATGGACTTGATTACAAACAATACTATAGAAATTTACCTTATATAGCTGTAAATAGAGGATAGCCTGAAAGAAAGAAAGGAGGAGTTATTGTGAAAAAGAAATTTAAAGGGACTTATGTGTACCTTATTTTGGTAGTCATACTTGCACTATTTGTTTTTTATGGAACTGGAAAAGATTTAAATCAAACAGTTACTAAGATGAGTGCATTTGATGTGATGCAGAAGATTGAAAATAAGGAAATAGCAAAAATTGAACAGATTGTATCTAGTGCAGATGATGGTAAATTCATTGTTACAGATAAAGAAGGTAACAAAACAACAATCAGCGTAGCACAAGAAGCATTTAGTGAGTACTTGTATAATTTATCACCAGAACTTAGAAATTCATTTGAATTCACAAGTACTGAACCACAAACAAGTCTATTCTTCCCTATTTTACAAATTATTTTAATCATAGGGATGTTCATATTTATCATGGTATTTTTCGTACAGCAAATGCAAGGCGGAGGTGGCGGAGGTGGCCGCATCATGTCTTTTGGTAAGAGCAGGGCGAAGATGACCATTGATGATAAAGGTAGCGTCACTTTGAAGGATGTAGCAGGACTTGATGAAGAAAAAACAGAGGTTGCAGAAATTGTTGACTTCTTAAAAAATCAAAATCGTTACATTCAAGTAGGTGCTAAAATTCCTAAGGGTGTACTTTTAGTAGGACCTCCAGGAACAGGTAAGACTTTACTTGCAAAAGCAGTTGCTGGTGAAGCAGGCGTACCATTCTTTAGTATTTCAGGTTCTGATTTCGTAGAAATGTTTGTAGGTGTCGGTGCTTCTCGTGTAAGAGATTTATTCGAGCAAGCTAAGAAAAATGCACCTTGTATTGTATTTATTGATGAGATTGATGCTGTAGGACGTAAGCGTGGTGCTGGTCTTGGTGGTGGTCACGATGAAAGAGAACAAACACTTAACCAACTTCTTGTTGAAATGGATGGATTTGGTGCAAATGAAGGCGTTATCGTTATGGCTGCGACAAACCGTGCAGATGTACTTGACCCAGCGCTTCTTAGACCAGGTCGTTTTGATAGACAAATTGTTGTTAACAGACCAGATATAACAGGTCGTAAAGCAATTTTAAAAGTTCATTCAAAAGGTAAACCACTTAATGAAGATATTGATATTGATGTTATTGCAAAATCTACACCAGGATTTACAGGAGCAGATCTTGCAAACTTAATGAATGAATCAGCACTTCTTACTGCACGTCACAATAAACGTGCAATTGATATGGAAGAAGTACAACAAGCACTTATTAAAATTACAATGGGTACAGAAAAGAAAAGTCATATTATCACTGATAAAGAAAGAAGGCTTACAGCTTACCATGAAGTAGGGCATGCACTTCTTGCAGAACTTCTTGATGAAGTAGAGCCAGTTCATATCGTGTCAATTATTCCAGTAGGTAATGCTGGTGGATTTACTATGATGCTTTCTAAAGATGATAACTTCCGTACTAAGAATAGTATTATTCAAGAGATTACCATGGCTTTAGGTGGTCGTGCAGCTGAAGAACTTATTTTAGAAGATATTACAACAGGTGCATCTGGAGATATTCAAGGTGCGACACAAGCGGCTAGAGATATGGTTACAACTTATGGTATGAGTCGTCTTGGACCTATTAAATATGGTAATGAAAGTTCAGAACCATTCTTAGGTAGAGACTACAATCACTCTCGTAACTATAGTGAAGCCCTTGCTACTGAGATTGATAAAGTAGTAGGTGAAATTATTGATGATGCACATAAGACTGCACTTCGCCTATTAGAGGAAAATATCGATATTCTTCATAGAGCAGCTCAAATTTTAATGAAGAAAGAAAAACTTTCAGGTCCAGAATTTAGAGCAATTATGCGTGGGGAACAAATCGATGAAGAAACAGTAGCTGATTTTAACCTCTTTGATTCTGTAATGGAAACAGAAAAAAAAGATAAAGCACATGAAAAAAGCATTATTCTTGAAAAAGAAAATGATGCGACAATAAAAATGACTGAAGATCAAGTATCTCATGACGAAATCTAATACTGACTATTTCAGTCAATCCTTAAAAAGCCGAAAATTAATTTCGGCTTTTTATATTGCGATTATGTAAAAAGATAAATAGTAAAGCATTTTAAATATGTACAATATAAGAATATGTAGTAAAATAGAAGGCACTAAGATTAGAAAGTAAAGAAAGCTTATGAGGTGAGAAGATGGAGATGAAAGACAAGGTACTTGCTTTTTTAAAGGAACAAGAAGAATATAGGTCAGGAGAAGAGATTAGTCAAAAGCTGGGTGTTACTAGAGCAGCAATATGGAAGGCTATTAAAAAGTTACAAGCAGATGGCTATGAAATTGAATCAAGTACAAAAAAGGGTTATAAGTTGCTTTCTTCACCAAATGTCATTACACCTTCAGAAATTAAGCATAATCTATGTACAGAAGTATTAGGACAGGATATTTATTATAAAGGAGAAATAGATTCCACTAATAATCAAGCTAAAGTTTTAGCAAGAGAGGGGGCTAAGGAAGGGCATCTTATCATTGCAGAACATCAAAGTCAAGGCAAAGGAAGATTAGGTAGAAGCTGGCAGTCCCCAGCAGGAACAGGTATATGGATGAGTTTGATACTTAGACCACATATTTTACCCAAGTATGCAAGTCAGTTAACACTTATTGCAGGACTTAGTATGTGTGAAGTGATTCAAGAAATAACAGGCTTAGAAGCTAAAATTAAATGGCCCAATGACATTGTTGTAAATGGTAAAAAAGTCTGTGGTATTTTAACTGAAATGAGTGCAGAGATGGAAAGCATTAACTATATTATTTTAGGTATAGGTGTCAATGTGAATATGGCATATTTCCCTGAAGAATTACCTTATGCTTCTTCACTAGCAATAGAGGGTAAAAAAGAATATTCAAGGAAAGCTATTATTAAAGCTTTTCTTGAGAAATTTGAAATAGATTATAAAGTTTATAAAAAACAGCCTGATTTAACACCCATTATGGAGCGTTATGAAAAAAATTGCATAACTCTTAATAGGAAGGTGAAACTGTTAGTAAGTCATGAAGAAGTCATAGCTAAGGCAACAGGAATTAGCAATGAAGGTGAACTACTTGTAACATTAGAGGATGGAACAATGAAGGTAGTTAGCTCAGGAGAAGTATCTGTAAGAGGTCTATATGATTATGTATAGGGTTAGATTTAACTTATAGTAAAAGTAACAATGATCAACAATTATAAATGATAAAAGAATCATGGAGGATTAATGAATGAATAAAGAACTACTAATTTCAATATCACCTTATGTACAAAAATATTATATCAATGAGAAGTTTAAAGATTTACCAGAAGACATTAAAGAAACACTACGAGCGAAGTTAGCAGTTATTGCAGAAAAATCAAATGCGATTATTTCATTAGGATTTAATGAAAGTAGTGATGTTTATATGGAATATAAATATGAAGATTTAAGTTATATGGATGAAATAGGTATAGAGTTACGTATGAAGAAATTCCAAAAGGAAGAAGAAGAACTACTTAAGGCTATTAAGACTTGGTATATTATTTATCATACGCCTAATGGTGAAATGTTAAGAGAGATTGTCCTCTTACAAAGTAAGGGAAAGCAGAAAGATGAAATTAAAGAGATACTACTTACCAAGTTTGGCAAGGAACATGAAACATTTATTTCTGTATTATTAGAAGATGAATAAACGCATAAAAAACACATATACAGTTTAGATTATTTATATTATTAGTAGAATTTAATTTAGTATACTAATATAAATTATTGTGATATAATGTTAGCTGTCAAAAATGCAGGAGATGAAATAGCACTCTATGATAGGGCTATTTTATCCGGCATTTAAAAATAAGCGTTGCATCTAAAAATGTAGAAGAGAAACTTCTATATAAGAAAAAGAGCGACAGCTAGGAGGAGAAAAATGAATACACTAAGAAATACTAAGTCATTAGCTTTACTAGGGGTGCTTTTAGCAATTGAGATGATCCTCAATTTTACACCTTTAGGTCTTATTCCATTAGGGTTTATGAATGCAACAACACTTCATATCCCTGTAATCATAGGAGCCATTTTTTTAGGACCTATAGGAGGAGGAATATTAGGAGCTGCATTTGGTATTTTATCAGTTATCACAAACACGATTAGACCCAATATTACGTCATTTGTATTTTCACCATTTATTACAATTAGTAATACTTCAGGGAATTTTACAAGCTTAATTATCGCAATCGTACCTAGAATACTTATAGGAGTCATTGCTTATTATATTTATAAATGGGTAAGTAAAAAATGTAAAAATAAAATAACCGCTTATTCATTAGCAGCTTTAGCAGGTTCTCTTACGAATACAATTTTTGTAATGAGTGGTATTTATCTGTTTTTTGGACAAGCTTATGCAGAAGCTAAAGGATATGCTTTTGAAGCATTATTTGGTGTTATTTTAAGTGTTATAGGTATAAATGGTATTCCAGAAGCCATTGTAGCAGCGATAGTGGTTTCAACCATATGTAAAGTATTGAGTCAAGTTTATAAAAAGAAAGCATAATTAAAGGAACGGTGAAAGATGAAAAAAAATATTTTATTAGGCATTACAGGTGGCATTGCAGTTTATAAAGTATTAGATGTAGCAAGTAAGTTAAGAAAATTAAATTATGAACTCAATACGATTATGACGAAAAATGCCTGTGAATTTGTAAACCCTCTATCTTTTCAAACCATTACAAATAATTATGTTGTTACAGATACATTTGAAAGACCAAAAACTTGGGATGTAGAACATATTGCCTTGGCTAAGAAAGCAGACTTAATGCTTATTGCCCCAGCTACTGCTAATATTATTGGTAAGGTAGCCAATGGTATTGCAGATGACATGCTTTCTACAACGATAATGGCCACCAAATGCCAAGTGGTATTTGCGCCAGCTATGAATACGGCTATGTATGAAAATCCTATTGTACAAGAAAATATTGCATACCTTAAAGAAAAAGGGTATTTATTTATTGAACCAGATTCAGGTTGGTTAGCATGTGGTGATTTAGGAGCTGGGAAATTGCCAACACCAGAAAGAATCACAGAATATGTAGTAAATTGTTTGGAAAATGAAGAGTCTAAAGGAAATTTACAGACAAAAGATTTAGAAGGTAAACATTTTCTAATTTCAGCAGGACCAACTATTGAAGCTATTGATCCAATGCGTTATATTACCAATCATTCTTCAGGAAAAATGGGGTATGCTATTGCTAAGGAAGCTGCAAGACGCGGTGCAGAAGTTATTTTAGTATCTGGTGCAACACAGTTAGAGTGTCCTAAAGGGGTACTACGTATTGATGTAAAAAGTGCAAGAGACATGTATGAAGCTATGCATAGCAAATTTGACTGGGCAGATGCAGTCATTAAAACAGCAGCAGTAGCTGATTATCGCCCTAAAGATACCAGTGAGCATAAAATTAAAAAGGATAATTCTAAACTTGTATTGGAGCTTGTACCTAACCCAGATATCTTACAAAGCTTAGGTGAGAAAAAAACGCATCAAGTACTTGTTGGATTTGCAGCAGAAACACAAAATGTGATAGATTATGCAAAACAAAAGATTGAGAAGAAAAATCTAGACTTTATTGTAGCAAATAATATTGCAACTAAAGGGGCCGGATTTAAAGAAGATACCAACATTGCTACAATTATTGAGAAAAATGGATCTATCACAGAATATGATAAGATGTATAAGTCAGAACTTGGCAATGTGATTTTAGATAAAGTGAAAGATTACTTATAAACTAATTTTTTTCTTAACTAAGATATAAAATCGGCACAATAAAATGTGCCAAAGCATGGCAGGTACCTGAAATAGGTACCTGTTTTTTAAAACTTAAAGCGATAAAGTTGCACTGAGCAACGAAATGAATGAGGAGAGGCAAAAGCATGTTACTAGCAGTAGATATAGGAAATACTAACATTGTTTTAGGTGTTATGAATGGGATGGAATTAATTTCTAGCTTTAGATTAACAACTCAAACAGCACGTACATCTGATGAATATGGTATTATGATAGTAGACCTTTTAAAACAAAGAGGAATAGAAGTTAAAAGTATTACAGCGATTATTATCTCTTCAGTTGTACCTGATATTATGTACACATTTACAAATGGTATTAGAAGATATCTTCGTCAAAAACCTATTATTGTAGGACCAGGAGTTAAGACTGGACTTGCTGTAAGAACTGATAATCCAAGAGAAGTAGGGGCAGACCGTATTGTAAACTGTGTTGCAGCTTATGAGCTTTACGGTGGACCATGTATGGCCATTGATTTTGGAACCTCTACAACTTATGACATTGTGAATCATAAAGGAGAGTTTATAGGAGGGCTTATTACCCCAGGTATTCGCATTTGTGCAGATGCTCTGTGGCAAAGGGCTGCACAATTACCTCATATGGAGATTAAGAGAACAAAAGGTATCTTAGACTGTAAAAATACCATTAGTGCTATGCAATCAGGTTTAGTTTATGGTTACATCGGTCAAATTGAATACATTGTAAAAAAAGTAAAAGAAGAGCTTGGTGCAGAAGACCTTAAAGTAATAGCAACAGGTGGACTTGCTAAAGTGATTCAAGATAGTACCGATGTCATCATGAAATATGATGGTCTATTAACACTTAAAGGTCTAGCAATTATATATGAGAAAAATAGATAGGATGATATAAGAAATGAAATTTGGCTTAGTAGAAACACCTAACAATGTGTTTCTTGCTCCAATGGCAGGGATTACAGATTATCCATTTAGAATGATTTGTAAGGAATTTGGCGTTGGAATGATGACAACTGAAATGGTAAGTGCAAAAGGCTTACTTTATGAAAATATTAAAACCAGTGAACTACTTTATGTAGATCCTAAAGAGCATCCCATAGGTGCACAGCTTTTTGGCAGTGACCCAGAAATATTAAGTGATATGGCTAAGAAAGTTGAAGAAACTGAAGTAGATTTTATTGATATTAATATGGGATGTCCTGCACCCAAGATTACAAAAAATGGAGAAGGATCTGCACTTCTTAAAAATCCAGAGCTGATTGGAGAAATTGTATATAAAGTAGCACAAGGATTATCTAAACCACTTACGATTAAGATACGTAAAGGATTTGATGATGAGCACATTAATGCAGTTCAGGTAGCCAAAATTATTGAACAAGCAGGTGCAAGTGCAATTGCGTTACATGGACGTACTAGAGAGCAATTTTATAGTGGCGTGGCAGACTGGGATATTATTAAAGAAGTAAAGAAAAATATTAGTATTCCCCTTATTGGAAATGGTGATATTAGAACACCAGAAGATGCAAAACGTATGATGGAGTATACAGGATGTGATGCTGTACTTATTGGAAGAGGAGCACAAGGAAATCCATGGATATTTAAACGAACTGTTCATTATTTGGAAACAGGAGAATTACTTCCCGAACCAACTTTTGAAGAAAGGGTTGAAGTTATTTTAAAACATGCTAAAATGTTAGAGGCTTATAAAGGTCAATATGTAGGCATTAGGGAAATGAGATCTCATCTAACAAACTATGTAAGAGGAGTTCATGGTGCAACAGAGCTGCGCAGACTCATGACTAGTGTAGAAACATATGATGATATAAAAAGATTACTTGATGAGTGTCTAGAAAGATTAGAAGCACATAGAAACTAGCAATAAGAAATTTAGCCCATTAAGTGATTAGAATAAAAGCTCTAGGTGTATACTATAAAAATTTGGTTATAGTATGTATAGTAGAAGTGCGTAAAATCGCATTAAATCAATAGGTTTTAAGCACCTTCCTAAGTTGACAACTATAGTGGCTTACGGTATAATTGTTAAATTAAAAAATTCTAAAATAGCAATATAGAAACAGACTTAGATAGGATATATAAAATATAAGAAGGATTTAAGAAAGGGAGTAAAAATATGGCAAGTAAATCAGTATTACTCACATACGAGGGGATAAAAAAATTAGAGGCAGAGCTTGAACACTTAAAAACAACAAGACGTAATGATGTTGCTGAAAAGTTAAAAGAAGCTAGAGCTCAAGGGGACCTTTCTGAAAATGCGGAATATGATGCAGCAAAAGAAGAACAAGCTGAAATCGAAGTTCGTATTGTAGAAGTTGAAAACATGCTTAAAAATGCAACAGTTATTGATGCAGAAGAAGGTACAGTTGAAATTGTAAAGCCTGGTTACAAGGTAAGACTTTATGATCATACATTTGAAGAAGAAGTAGACTATTTAATCGTTGGTTCAACAGAAGCTGACCCTATGAATGGTAAAATTTCTAATGAGTCACCAGTTGGTATGGCACTTTTAAACCATAAAGTTGGTGATATTGTAGAAGTTGAAACAACTGATGGTGTAGATAAATATGAAATTTTAAGTATAACAAACTAATAGTAAGACATATGAGGAGGAATCAGGAGTGTCTGATCAAAATCAAGTACCAGAGAATATTAATGTTAATGAATTAATCAAAGTAAGATATGATAAGTTAAATACGCTTCAAGAAAAGGGAAAAGATCCATTTAAAGTAACTAAAGTAAATATCACAACACATAGTGAAACAGCTAAGAAAAACTTTGAAGCGATTGAAAGCACTATAGTAGAAGATCATGAAATATCAGATAGAACGTTTGTAGCAGTAGCTGGTCGTATTATGGCAAAACGTGATATGGGTAAAGCTTCTTTCATCACAATACAAGATGAAGAAGGTCGTATTCAATCTTATGTAAGAAAAGATGAGATTGGTGAAGATGATTATGCAGATTTCAAAAAATATGACATTGGTGATATTATTGCCATTGAAGGTTATATCTTTAGAACACAAAAAGGTGAAATCTCAGTACGTGCTAAATCAGTAAAACTTGTATCTAAGAGCTTACAAATTTTACCTGAGAAATATCATGGTCTTAAAGATGTAGAGATGAGATATCGTCAACGTTATGTTGATTTAATTGTTAATCCAGAAGTTAAGGATACATTCAAAAAACGTAGTGCGATTATTCGTTCTATAAGAAACTTCTTAGACAGCCAAAACTTCATTGAGGTAGAAACACCAATCCTTCATGATATTGCAGGAGGTGCAGCAGCTCGTCCATTCATTACACACCACAATGCCTTAGACATTGATATGTACATGAGAATCGCTCCAGAACTTAAATTAAAACGTCTTATTGTGGGTGGTTTTGAAAGAGTTTATGAAATCGGTAGAACATTCCGTAATGAAGGTATGTCAGTTAGACATAATCCAGAGTTTACAATGATTGAATTATATCAAGCATATGCGGATTACAATGATATGATGGATATTACAGAAGCTATTATTAGAAATGCTTGTGAAGAAGTAAATGGTACATCTATTATTGAATATGATGGTGTAACGATTGACCTTTCTAAACCATTCAAGAGAATTTCAATGGTAGATGCTGTTAAAGAAGAAACAGGTATTGATTTTAGAGCAATCGACCTTGAAGAAGCAAGAAAGCTTGCTAAAGAAAAAAATATTGCAATTGAAGAACATCATATGAAAGGTGATATTTTAAACCTATTCTTTGAAGAATTCGTAGAAGAAAAGTTAATTCAACCAACATTCTTAACAGAGCACCCAGTAGAGATTTCTCCACTTGCTAAACGTAAACCTGAAGACCCAGAATACACAGAACGTTTTGAACTCTTCATTGTAGGCCGTGAGCATGCAAATGCCTTTTCTGAGCTTAATGACCCAATCGATCAAAGAAGTCGTTTCAAACGTCAAGAAGAACTTCGTGCAGCAGGTGATGATGAAGCCTGTGAAATTGATGAAGATTTCTTAACAGCCCTTGAATATGGTTTACCACCAACAGGCGGTATGGGAATGGGTATAGATAGACTTGTTATGCTTCTTACTAATTCAGCTTCAATTAGGGACGTATTATTATTCCCAACTATGAAGCCTATTAATGGATAATAAACTTTTATAGAACTTTATTAATATAGAAAGAGCAAATATAATCTTAAGATTATATTTGCTCTTTTTT
>JAHLFQ010000177.1 GCA_018883705.1 Candidatus Cellulosilyticum pullistercoris | reverse complement strand
GGGGAGGTATTATGAATAAGTTACCTACTATTTCAGAAGCAGAATATGAGGTTATGAAAGTTATATGGGCCCATGCACCTATTAGTACAAATGAAGTCGTGAGTAAGGTGTTAGAAACAAGTACGTGGTCTTCAAAGACAATACAGTCTCTTCTTGCTAGATTAGTGAAAAAAGGTGCATTAGAATATAAAAAAAATAGTAGAGTATATGTGTACACGCCACTAGTTAAGGAAGAAGAATATTTAGAAAAAGAAAGCACTAGTTTTCTAAATCGTTTTTATAATGGTACATTAAATTCTATGGTTGTTAACTTTTTAAGTCAAAATAAGCTTACAAAAGAAGATATTACTGAATTAAGAAATATTTTGGATAAAAGTTTAAATAGAGAAGGAGAATAAGGATATGCACTTATTTTTTATACGCTTTTTAATAAGCTCCTTAATTTCTTCTGTACTTATTATGATTATATTAGGGATAAAAAAAATATTTAAGAACCATATTTCTGCTAGATGGCAGTATAATATATGGTTTCTTTTTTTAGTTATTCTAATCATACCATTTATACCACAGCAATATTTAGATTTTAGCCAATTGAATAGATGGTCAGTAGATTTACAAAATAAAGAAGATCACATGATGACAGATGACAGTCTATTGAATCATAAAGCACAGGAGACATTAAATCAGGAAGGTAACTTACAAGATTTCTCTATATCTGTACAGCGATCTACAGCTGCTTATATTAATTTTGCTTTAATAAGTATATGGATTTTAGGGTGTTTGATATATACAAGTATTCTAGTAATAGTAAAGTTAAGATTAAATAAGGTTAAAGATTCAATTAGAGTTTTAGATGATGTCAAAATAATAGGTTTATTTGAAAAGTGTAAAAGAGAACTAGATATTTCAAAAGATTTAATAGTAGGAGAGTCAGGGCTTGTTTATTCATCTATGACATTTGGCCTCAAAAAGACTTATATTGTATTTCCGTTAGTGATGACTCATCAATTATCTGAAAGCGAATTATATCATATATTTTTACATGAATTAAGTCACTATAAAAATAAGGATATCATTATAAATGAAGTGATGTGCTTTTTTCAAATCATTTATTGGTTTAACCCATTTGTCCGCTTAGCTTTTAAGAAAATGAGATTAGATAGAGAGATTAACTGTGATGTTTCTGTATTACAAAGGCTTAAGGAAGAGAATTATATTCAATACGGTAAAACGATTATAAATTGTGCTGAAAAGCAGATTCAGCCTAGTTTTTTTAGTATAACAACTAGTATAGCAGGAACAAAGAAGGAAATTACAAAGCGTATTCAAAAAATAGCTTCTTATAAAGTAGAAAATAGATGGATGAATATAAAGAGTATTTGTATCTTTATATTCATTGCAATACTTATTCTTAATAAAAGTGCTGCTATTTCCATATTGGGTTATGAAAATAAAAGATATGATTTTAAGGCAACTCATGTTGTATATGAGGATCTAAGTTCTTATTTTGGAGAAAGAGAAGGAAGTTTTGTTTTATATGACTTACAAGCAGATAAGTATGCTATATATAATAAAGAAAAGAGTATAACAAGAGTATCACCTGATTCAACCTATAAAATTTATAGTGCCCTAATAGGATTAGAAAATAATGTTATTCAAGTAGATGATTCGAAGAAGGGATGGAACGGACAACAATATACTTATGAAGCTTGGAATAAAGATCAAGACTTAAGCTCTGCTATTAAAAACTCTGTGAATTGGTATTTTCAAGAGATTGACCAGCAGGTAGGATACGATAAGTTGCAGTATTATTTAGATGAAATAGAATATGGTAATGGAGATATTACAGGAGGTATACGTGATTACTGGCAGGAATCTTCACTTCTCATATCACCAGTAGAGCAGGTAGAACTATTAACAGATTTATATACAGATAATACATTATTTGAGTCAACTCATATTGCAAAAGTAAAAGAAGCATTGAAACTAGAAGAGAATAATGGAGCAGTCCTTTCAGGTAAAACAGGAACAGGTATGATTAATGATAAGGAAGTAAATGGATGGTTTATTGGATATGTAGAGAAAAATGGACAAACGTATATTTTTGCTACTAATGTCCAAGGTGAAGAAAATACAAATGGAAGCCTTGCGACTAAGATTACACTAGATATTTTGAGTGATAAAAACATTTATTAAGAATAGGTTTGGATGATAGAAACAAGCACTGGAAAAAACAGGCTTGTTTTTTTGTGCAAAAAGACTTGACTCTTAAATATTACATATGTAAGAATTAATAAGTATTACATATGTAATATTTAAGGAGAGTGATAGATATAGGAACTTAGCATATTTTTATTAATATTGAAAGGAGAGAGAAGAGTCCTACAGTGACTATGTAAAATGAAAAAATTAAAGAAATTTAATATACGTAAATTACTATTAGATAAATTAGTTATAGTGACAGCTCTATTTGGCGGCATGTTTATATTAAATATAAAGCAGTTTTATCAATTACAAATCAATAGTAATGAGGAATATAGTGAACAATTACAGTCTGATGTAGAAAGAAAAGTAGAAATATCAGCTTCCAGAGGAAGTATCTATGATCGATATGGAGAGCCTTTAGCATTTAATAAACCTATTTATGTTTTAAAAATAGATCCACAAGTTACGTTTAGTCATTCTGATGCCTTGAATGATATGCTTATAGATGTAGTGAATTTGTTAGAGGAGAATGGAGATTCAGCAATTGACCCTATGCCTATTTCTAAAGAAGCTCCGTTTGTTTTTACAGAAGATAATCAAAGTGTACGAAGTTTCATTACGAATTATGTACCCTATAATAATCAAGAACATAAAGAGGAGCTTTACAATTATTCGGCTGAAGAGCTTATGAATTATTTAAGAGGAGAAGATGTTTTTGGGCTGAATGAACAGATGAGTGATAATGATGCACGAAAAGTAATCGCTATTCGTCTAGAAATGCGTCAAACAACTTATCAAAAGTATAAATTGGTTACCATCGCTGAAGATATTTCAATGAAAACTGTATCATCTATTGAAGAAAATAAAAAAAAGTATACTAATATGAAGATCGAAGTAGAAGCTGAACGCTACTATACTTATGGAAAAGCTTTCGGAAATATTTTAGGATATACAAGAACGATTACAGAAAGTCAGTATGAAAAGCTTAAGGAAGAGGGCTATGATCAAGATGATCGTGTAGGACAAGTAGGTATAGAAAGCACTATGGAAGCTGAACTAAGAGGAGATAAGGGGTATCAGATTATTGAGGTAGATAATATGGGAAGACAGGTGATTACAAAAGAGATAAAGGCACCTGTTAAGGGAAATGATGTCTATTTAACGATAGATGCTAAGTTGCAATTAGCTGTTTATGAAGCAATTGAAAAAAGATTAAGTGAGGCAATTGTGCAGCGTTTAAGGGGCCAAGGCGGAAAAAATGTTATAAAGTTAACAGGACGAGAAGTTCTTGTTTCTATGGCGACTAATAATCAGCTAGATTTTAAACAAATGCAAGAAGCAGATGAAAGTCAAATGCAAAAACAACTTTATGATAAGATTAATAAATCCTATCAGGAAGCACTTATAGCATTAGAGGAAAATCAAAAGAATATGCCAGAAGAAGAGAGGGAGTCTCTTAGTATCAAACAACACTTTGCTAATATGCTAAATAGTGATGAACCACTTATAACAGATAGAGAACTACTATTAGCTTTTGCAGAACAAGGGAGTCTCATATTAGAGACATCTCAGATAGAAAACATATGGAATGGAAACTATGGTTCTTTAGAGGCATTGCTTATCGATGAGCTAGAAAGTGGAGATTTAAAACCTGAACAGACGTCAATTATGCCATTTAGTGCCTCGGCTGTAGTGGTAGATGTAAATAGTGGTGAAACACTAGCTTTAGTAGGATACCCATCATTTGATAGTAATGTTTTTACTCAGGATTTCAATGATATTTATCTTAAGTTACATGATGGTGTGGACAGTAGAAATTTAGAAACGAATCGTGCACTAAAAACGGCACGAGCACCTGGTTCAACATTTAAAATGTTAGTAGGTATAGCGGGACTGGAAGAAGGAGTTATTTCAAATGAAACAGTAATGGAGGATACAGGATTTTACACAAAGGCTGGAGAGCCTTATCCGAGATGCTGGCACTTTACAAATCATGGTTATGGACATGGTAGTGTAGATTTGGTTAGAAGCTTAGAAGTTTCTTGTAATTATTATTTTTATGATATTCCGTATAGATTAGGACTCAAATATGGTGCACCTTATGGCGCTATTGATGCTCTAACCCATTATGTAGAAATGTTTGGTTTAAATCAAAAAACGGGAATTGAGTTAGAAGAAATGTCACCTAATGTTTCTAATCCTCAAACTGAAATTAATAAGCAAGTTACAAAAGCTTTGAATGGGTTAAAAAATATGGGGGTAGTTAGTCAGGAAAAGGTATTTGAGGAAATAAAACAATGTTTGGATAGTGGTTTTTATCCAAGTGGTGATTCAAAAGCTGTAGATATTAGTGGGAAAATAGATTATTTGAGCAGTAAAGAAATCAAAAGTAATATAGATGATGAATTAAAAGTTGCACTTAGTGATGCCTTAGATAAGATTTATAATCATATGATGAGTGGATTTAAGAAAACATTTAATGAAGAGATACAAGAATATGTGAATAAGGTAGTAGCAGAAGTATTGGAGGGGGAAAGCACTATCAGCTTAAAGGAAAGGACTATAGTAGCCTTAAGAAAGTTGCTTGTGGAAAATGTTAGCTCGTCCACTCGTAACGCCATCAAAAAAGCACTAAAAACTATTCCTAAAGAGATTCTAAATCAGACTTATTATGATGCCTATCGCTCTATTTATAATCGTTATAAAAGTGATACGGATAAGCAAGGGCTTGTTAATGAGCTAAAGAGTAGAATGAATGAGCTTGAAAATGGTTCGTTCGAAGTAGCAGACGATTTAACAGATAAAATACTGATAAGGATGATAGATGTTTATTTAAATGATTTTTTCAAAGAGGTAGATATGGAATGGACTATGGGAATCAATATACGTACAGCAATTGGACAAGGTAAAAATGCTTTTACACCGGTTCAAATAGCACGTTATATAGCAGGGCTTGCAAATGGGAAAGAAGTCTATGACTTAAAGGTGGTAAATGGTATTCAGGATCATAAAGATACAAATAAGTATGTAGAAACTCAAAATAAAATATTCAATACTTTAGATATTAAGTCATCTAACTTAAAAAGTATTTACGAGGGTATGAAAGCAGTAGTTAGTGGAAGTGAAGGAAGTGCACGCAATGAGTTTGCAAATTGTGAGATTCAAGTAGCAGGAAAAACAGGAACAGCTGAGGGCGGAAAGTATGAAGATAGTTGGTTTGTAGGATTTGCTCCATATGATAATCCACAAATTGCAGTTGTGACAAGCATGTATGAGGCAGATGGGTTAGGGACGTATAATACACAATTAGCAAGAGATATATTTGAAATTTATTTTAGTCGCTATAGTCAAATAGAAGAGGTATCGCATGATAATCTATTCATCGAATAAATATAAAGCCAAAGTTTACTTTTATTAATAGAAGGCTTAAAAGCTATGTTATACTAGAATAAAGATTGAATCTATAGGGGGGATAGTAGGGTGAAATACATTGCAAATGAAAGCAACGTAAGGCTGCTAGGAAGAACAACTCTAAAGGATGATGTAAGATATATAAGTTATTCCTATTCAGGAATAG
>JAHLFQ010000176.1 GCA_018883705.1 Candidatus Cellulosilyticum pullistercoris | reverse complement strand
CTGCTGCATAGTCTGCATATTTATCTGAAAGTGGAAGAACTTTAACTGCAACTGGTGCAAGCCATGTTGGGAATTGACCTGCATACTTTTCAATAAGCATAGCAAGTGTTCTTTCATAACATCCAATAGATGTACGGTGAATAATCATTGGATGTTTCTTCTCTCCGTCTACATCTACATAAGTCATACCAAGTCTTTCACCAAGTGCAAAGTCAATTTGTACTGTAATGATTGTGTCTTCTTTACCATGTACGTTTTTAAATTGAATATCAAGCTTTGGTCCATAGAATGCAGCTTCTCCTACAGCTTCTGTGTAGTCAATATTTAAGTGATCTAGGATATTTCTCATTAAGCCTTCTGTTTTTTCCCAAGCTTCTGGGTTATCAATATACTTTTCAGTATTTTCTGGGTCCCATTTAGAGAATCTATAACTAATATCCTCTTCAATACCAAATGTTGTCATCATGTGGTTAATTAGCTCGATAACTCCTCTGAATTCATCTTCTAATTGTTCTGGTGTACATACAAGGTGTCCTTCAGATATTGTAAACTGTCTTACACGAATAAGTCCATGCATTTCTCCTGATGATTCATTTCTAAAAAGTGTTGATGTTTCGCCATAACGAATTGGTAAATCTCTATAGCTGTGTTGTTCTGCATTATATACTGTAAACTGGAATGGACATGTCATTGGACGAAGTGCAAAGACTTCTTTATCTTTTTCTTCATCTCCAAGTACGAACATGCCTTCTTTATAATGATCCCAGTGTCCTGACATTTTATAAAGATCACTTTTTGCCATAAGAGGTGTCTTAGTTAAAACATAACCTCTTTTTTCTTCTTCATCTTCTACAAAGCGTTGAAGTGTCTGAATGATACGTGCTCCTTTTGGCATAAGAAGTGGTAACCCTTGACCTATTTTTTCATCTGTTGTGAAAAGTTTAAGTTCACGACCTAGTTTATTATGGTCACGTTTTTTAGCTTCTTCTAAGGCTTCTAGGTGTGCTGTAAGTTCAGCTTTCTTACTAAATGCTGTTGCATAAATACGAGCAAGCATTTTGTTTTTTTCGTTACCTTTCCAATAAGCACCTGCTGCTGATAAAATTTTAAAAGCTTCAACTGGTTTTGTACTCATTAGATGTGGGCCTGCACAAAGATCAGTAAATTCACCTTGTTTGTAGAAAGTAATTTTTTCACCTTCTGGTAATTCTTTAATCAGTTCTACTTTGTATGGTTCACCTGCTTCTTCCATTAATTGGATAGCTTCTTCTCTAGGCAGTTCAAATCTTTCAATAGGAAGTTTTTCTTTTACGATTTTTTTCATTTCAGCTTCGATTTTAGCAAAGTCTGCTTCAACAAAGTGTCTATCTGTATCAAAATCATAATAAAAACCATCTTCAATTGCTGGTCCAATAGCAAGTTTTACTTCTGGGTAAAGTCTTTTTACAGCTTGTGCTAAAATATGAGCTGCTGTATGACGAAATGCCCATTTACCTTCTTTATCATTAAAAGTTAAAATTTCTAAGGTACAATCTTCATTTAACTCTGTTCTAAGGTCTACCATTTCTCCATTTACTTTACCGGCACATGCTACTCTTGCTAGACCTGCACTTAATTCTTCTGCTACACCTAGAACTGTAATGCCTTTTTGACACTCTTTGATGCTACCGTCTTTTAATGTAATCTTAATCATCTTTTCTACTCCTTCCAAAATTCAACTTTTCTCTCATGGCTTAAGTTTTATTCCTCTATCTACTCTTAAAGATATCCTTTATCTAAGACATACCCATGATTACTCAAAATGAACATAAAAAATCCCGTCCCTTTTAAATAATCACTTATTTAAAAGGGACGGGGTATGTATTCCCGCGGTTCCACCCTTGTTACTTTTCTCATGCACTTAGCAGAAAGATATGCTAATTACTCTCCTATGAGATACACGCATAAAAGTCACTCACTTTACTGACGATAACGGTGTCACCGAATTGTTTTGCAATCACTCCGAGGTAGTCTTCACTTATAAGCTTTAAAAATGCTCCCAGCTATGCATCTTCTCTCTGAAAAAGTTTTTATAAGTTACTCGTCTCATCATCATTTTAAAAATTATTACCTAAGCTATTATAACTTATTTTTGATGTAATTATTCTAATCAATCACTTCATTTATGTCAATATCCTTATATAATCCATTTCATCTTTTAACGACTCCATCTTTTATAAATCTTACCTGATATCCATCAAAACACCTTAATATTAATAAAAATAACCTACCTCTATCATCATAAAAAGGTAGGTTATTTGAGCTATTAAGATAGCTCTTATTTTTCTTCATCTAATAAATAGTTATATCTTTCACTAATTTCTTTTTGAACTCTTGCTATAAACTCATCTAACTTGATAGCACCTTCTTCACCTTTACGACTACGAACACTTACTGTACCTTCTGCTTCTTCTTGTGCACCTACTACTAAGATGAATGGGATACGCATATTTCTTGCTTCTCTAATTTTGTACCCAATCTTTTCAGCACGTTCATCAATTTCTACTTTTATACCTGCATCTTCTAACGCACTAAATACTTTTCTTGCGTATTCAGCATGTTTATCTGAAATAGGTAATACTTTTACTTGTACAGGTGCAAGCCAAGTTGGGAATGCCCCTGCAAAATGCTCTGTGATCACACCAATAAAACGTTCAATACTACCAAATACAACACGGTGAATCATAACAGGTCTGTGTTTTTCCCCATCTGCCCCTACATATTCAAGCTCAAAGCGTTCTGGAAGCTGGAAGTCTAGCTGAATGGTACCACATTGCCAAGTTCTGCCTAAGCTATCTTCTAGTTTAAAATCTAATTTAGGTCCATAGAAAGCACCATCACCTTCATTGACTTCATAATCATAGCCCATTTCCTCAATAGCTTCACGAAGACCTGCTGTTGCCATTTCCCAGTCCTTAAGTTCACCTACATGGTCTTCTGGCATGGTTGAAAGTTCAATACGATACTTAAATCCAAATGTCTTATAAACTTCATCAATTAATCTTACAACACCTTTAATCTCATCTTTAATTTGTTCTGGTAGCATAAAAATGTGTGCATCGTCTTGTGTAAAGTTACGTACACGCATCAGTCCATGAAGTGCACCTGAAAGCTCATGACGATGTACAAGCCCTAATTCACCTACTCTAAGTGGTAAATCTTTATAGGAATGCATTTTTGTTTTATAAACTAACATACCACCTGGGCAGTTCATAGGCTTAATGGCATAATCTTCATCGTCAATAACTGTTGTATACATATTATCACGATAGTGATCCCAGTGCCCACTTCTAAGCCATAGCTGTTTATTTAAGATGATAGGTGTTGAAACCTCTACATAGCCTGCTTTTTTATGGATTTGTTTCCAGTAATCAATAAGGGTATTTTTAAGTTCCATACCTTTTGGTAAGAAAAATGGGAATCCTGGTCCTTCATCTAACAATGTAAATAACTCAAGTTCTTTTCCTAATTTACGGTGATCACGTTTTTTGGCTTCTTCTAATTTTTCTAGGTACGTATTAAGATCTGCTTTTTTAGGAAATGCAGTCGCATAAAGACGAGAAAGCATTTTATTTTTTTCATTACCACGCCAGTAAGCCCCTGCTACTGACATAATCTTAATAGCTTCTACTGGCTTTGTACTCATAAGATGAGGTCCTGCACAAAGGTCTACGAATTCACCTTGTTTATAAAAGGAAATGGTTTCACCTTCTGGTAGTTCTTCAATAAGTTCTACTTTATAAGGCTCCTCTTTTTCTTGCATCAATTTAATCGCTTCATCTCTGGATAACTCAAAACGCTCAATAGGAAGCTTTTCTTTTACAATCTTCTTCATTTCTGCTTCTATTTTTTCAAAATCTGCTTCTGTAAAATGACGTTCTATATCAAAGTCATAATAAAAACCATCTTCAATAGCTGGTCCTATAGCAAGTTTTACTTCTGGGTAAAGTCTTTTAACAGCCTGTGCCAAAATATGAGAAGCTGTATGACGAAAAGCCCATTTACCATCC
>JAHLFQ010000002.1 GCA_018883705.1 Candidatus Cellulosilyticum pullistercoris | reverse complement strand
CTCTTTACATTATTTTATCTGATGAACTGTATCATCATACCAAATACTGTTCCTGTAACATAAAGTATACCAAGAATTTTTAAATTGTCTATGATATTTTTATTAGACTTAAAAAGAACGACAAGACCAATCCCTGCTCCTGTACAAAGTCCTGCTATAAGTGACCCTAAACTTAAAGTACCTGCTACAAACATTTCAGTTAAAATAATAGAGGATGCACAGTTTGGAATAAGACCTATTAAGCCTGCAAGTGCTGGTTGGAAAACACTATCAGTAAGTAAAATAGATGCCATAGCCTCTTCCCCTACACCTTCTATAATCCCATTTAAGACTAAGTTGACAGCCAAAATAAATAGAAAGGTTTTAACTGTATGACGAAACGCTTCCATCCATATATTAAAAGATTTATCTTCTATATGATGATGGTGATGACCACATCCACAACTTCCTTGAACCATTTCAACTTCTGAATAGGTCATACTCTCTGTAGCATTTGCCATCTTAACTACTTTTTTACCCACTAGTATGTAGGAAATACTTTCTACTGCCAATCCAATAGCTATTGCAAATACTACCTTTAATACTAAAACCACCCCTACCATGCCTAACATATTAGGATGTGCTATTAAAATAGGAATGGCTTCATCTGATGTAGAAATAAAAATAGCAAGTAGCGTTCCTATACCTATCATTTTCTTGCTATATAAATTGGCACCTACTACAGAAAAGCCACATTGTGGCACACAACCTATTAATGCACCCATAAAAGGTCCACTCCACTTAGCATTCATAAGCTTTTGATACAGTTTATTCTCTGTGTTACTTTCAAAATATGCAATCACTAGATAGACCAAAAATAAAAATGGCAAAAGCTTTATACTATCTAGAACAGCATCTATTATTAAATCCATGCTTAGCCTCCCTTTGCAAATCATTCTCATTTATATAAACTTATTATAACTTTATTGCAAATGCTTTGCAATAGCATTTTTTAAATTTATGAGGCATTATCTGCTTTTTGAAGCAAAGTAAGCTTTGGATTTTTTTCTTCTAGGTTATGATGATTTTTTATAAGCCTTAAAAATACCTCATCATAGTTCCCTACTTCTTTAAGTATTTCATAGCCTATTTGAGGATGTTCATAATAGCACCTAACCATTTTATATTTTCTATATCTTTTGATATGACCAGCTGTTAAAAAGTCTAATATCACAATCACCCCTTTTTCTATAGGATGAAGTGGATACTTAATCTTACCTATGTCATGGAGGAGCCCTAGCTTAATCATCTCCACATCCCCTTTTGTCATTTCATCTAATTTCTCTGCTACATCAATGCAATGCCTTTGCTCATAAGGTTTGAGCTTTAAAAATAGATCTAATTCTATTTCATTAAGATACTGGCTAATAAAACTTAAATCTTCTTTAGTGATTTGGGCTGTCACTGCTTTGATAAACTGCTCTACTCTATAAAACATTTTAGTTTACTCCCTTAATACCTAGTTTATGTATCATCTCTTGACTTATTCTAAGCATCACTTAAAACTGTTATAAACACGAAAAAGCATTAACCTAGTTAGGTTAATGCTTTCTATAATGCCCAAAATGCCGGTCCTGCAATTTTGACGCCCTAGATTCCTCTAGGTGGGTATCTTTCTTACTCATTTTGCCTTCCGCTGCCCAAAGGGAATTAGCTTGCGGCCTGGCATATCTAGTAAGGAAATCAGATTCCCGTGCATAATTTGTAGGTTCAAAATAACAGGTTGTCGTACATCCCAGGTAATTCTTCTTTTTTTGATAAATTTATTATAGCATTTTCTTTTATTTTTGCAAGGGTAAAACTAAAAATTACTTACCAATTAATGTATTTACTTTTTGATTAATTTCTACTCACTTTTACCCTTGACACGTTTGAGTCTAAAAAAATCTTCTCTTTCTTTTTCTTCTAGTGATTCTTGGATATATTTTACCTGCTGTTTATAACGTGGAATTTGTATATGCTGAAGTGCATTGGTTCGTTTTTGAATTTTTTGAATTTCTTTTGCTAATTTAAAAATAGAGTTGTCAACTTCAGCTAATTCATACATCATATATTTTACATTTCTAAAGCACTCTGCTGCTTCATCTAGTGCTGGATTCGTATTATGAAATCCATAAGAAGGTATGACTGGTTTTTTCTCATACTTAATAGTAGGAATATCTACTCCCATTACACTTTTAAGTAAAATTTCAAACTCTTCATCCTTGGGTACACTAAGAGCAATATTCTCCACATTTTTAATCCCTGTTGTGATATTCACACTTTGCAGATGTCCATAAGCTTCTTGAAGGGTAGTACCAATCTCCTCCTGAATCTTTTTAGCCGCATCTACAAGCCCCATCATTTCTTTAATGAGCACATTACGTTTTTTATCAAGAAGTTCAAATCCCCTATTAGAAAGTTCTAAAGATGCCTTTGCTTTTATTAAGTTGGATTTGGTAGGTGCAATAAGAACTGCCATAGCTTACCTCTCCCTTTTTCCTTGATAGTATTTATTGAGGATTTCTGGCTCAATACGATCAAGTTCTGACATAGGTAAAATAGAAAGGATTTTCCAACCTAAGTCTAAAGTTTCTTGCATACTACGATTTTCACTTTCTCCTTGTGCAACAAAGGCTTCCTCGAAGGTACGCCCAAATTTAAGATATAATTTATCCGTATCACCTAAATCATCTTCACCAATAATTTGTGCGAGTGAGCGTACGTCTTGCACTTTTGAATAAGAGGAGAATATTTGATTAGATAAGGCTGCATGGTCTTCTCTTGTATATTCTGCCCCAATACCATCTTTCATTAAACGTGAAAGAGAAGGTAAAATATCAATAGGTGGATAGATGCCTTTTTGATTAAGTTCACGGCTTAGTACAATTTGCCCTTCTGTGATAAAACCTGTTAAGTCAGGAATAGGATGGGTAATATCATCATTAGGCATGGTTAAAATAGGGATAAGTGTAATGGAACCTTCTTTTCCTTTAAGCATTCCTGCACGTTCATAGATAGTAGACAGGTCACTATAAAGATAACCTGGATACCCTTTACGAGAAGGTACTTCACCACGTGTAGAAGACATTTCTCGTAGCGCCTCACTATAACTTGTCATATCTGTAATAACAACAAGTACATGCATATTTTCTTCAAAAGCTAAATATTCAGCTGCTGTAAGTGCACATCTTGGTGTTGAAATTCTTTCTGTAATAGGGTCATCTGCTAAATTCAGATACATAACAACGTGATCCAGTACACCAGCTGCTTCAAAGCTACGTCTAAAATAAGCAGCATCATCATGACGCACACCCATTGCCCCAAATACAACGGCAAAGTTATCTGCATTGGCTCCCTTAATCTTAGCTTGCTTTACGATTTGAACAGCTAATTCATTATGAGCAATACCATTTCCCGAGAAAATAGGAAGCTTTTGTCCACGAATCAGCGTCATAAGCGCATCAATTGCTGATACACCTGTTTGAATAAAATTTCTTGGATAACAGCGTGCTACAGGATTAATTGGACGCCCATTTACATTGTATTTTTTCTTTGAAACAATTTGATACGAACCATCTACTGGCTCTCCAATTCCATTAAAACTACGTCCTAAGATTTCTTTAGTAAGTGGTAATTTAAGAGGTTCACCTGTAAATTTAACACTGGTATTTCCTGTAGAGATACCTGCTGTGCCTTCAAAAACTTGAACCACAACTGTTTTTCCCTCTATTTTTATCACTTTACCTTTTCTTACTTCCCCATTGTCCATTTTAATATGAACTATTTCATCGTAAGCAACATCATCTATATTGGAAAGAACAATGAGGGGTCCTTCTACTTTATCTAATTTTAAGTATTCTTTTCTCATATTAATCCCTTTCCTTATTGATATTTTTCTCTTAATTCATCATAAACCTTAACAATACGCTTACGAAGTTCATCTAAAAGTTCTATTCTATCATTTGGAACATCATATTTCATTTTAATAACATCCTCAAAGACTGGCTCTTTACGAATCGTCGAAAGAGGAATACCCATTCTAACGCATTTTAATGCATTTTCATATAGATCATTAATAACGTGTAACATCTTGTATTGTTTTTCTAAACTTACATAGGTATCATCTTTATGAAGTGCATTTTGTTGCAAGAAACCTTTCTTAATAGTTCTAGCAATTTCAAGTACTAAAACCTGGTCATTAGGAAGCACATCTTCTCCTACTAATTGAACGATTTCATTAAGCTTTTCTTC
>JAHLFQ010000175.1 GCA_018883705.1 Candidatus Cellulosilyticum pullistercoris | reverse complement strand
AAGTAGGAAATAAAATGCTAACTAAATTGATTATATGGGGCAAGTGTCAAGAAGAGTTATCAACAGATTTAACCAGTTATAGTAAAGGCATAAAAAGAAGCTATCAGCTTGTACACGGTCAGCTTTTAACTTACTGTAAGGTGCAGGATCGCATGGAGCTTGAGAATATACTTCAAAAGAGGGAGTCACCTATTTTATGTACAGACCAGCTTAAAGAGTATACTTATTTAAAGGAGCTTCTAAAAGGAAAGAGAAGTTATACCTTAATTTTTATTCCACATTTAAAGGAGCTAGGAATCAAAAAACTATGCCAGCAGTTCATTTTCGTAGCACGTCAAACTTCTAGGAAGGATTTTTCTAGAAAAGACCTAATTATTTTATGGGGTAAGGGTCAAAATGAAGGGGAAATGCTACTAGATATTTTAAAGCATTTTCATTTAATGGATAAGGCAAGCAGGTATCATTTTTTATGCTATATGCCAGGTTATATAAATGATATAGGGTTAGTAGAAGTAGAAGATGTGCTTAGAGAGTATATCAACGAGGAAAGCTCTATTTGTTTAACGGCTTTAGAGCAAACAGAGTTTATGGGACAAGAGGAAGCATTTTTTTATTTATTATGTAGTGAAATGAATTAGACGTATAGAGAAGAAGTGTGTAGGTGCGAACACACTTCTTTTTTGTTTACTAAATTTTAAAGAAGCATCACTTAAATAACTTAAATAATGCTTTAATTATTTAACTAAATTGAAAAAGATTGTTAAAAAAGCTACACTCTTAATAGGGAAAAAAATAAAAAATCAAATGAATAAATGACAATTAAGGAGAGACAACATGTTCGAAATAATTAAGAATACCCTTACAGACAACGCATTACTGGGCGCAATCTTTTCTTCTATCTCTATTATCCTTTTAGGCTTTATGTTAAGAAAAAAAGAAATGATTAACGCTACAGCTGCTAAAATGTTAACAAAGATTGTGCTAACAGTTGCACTACCTGCTTTAGCATTTACTTCATTTATGAAGGACTTAAATGAGGAGCAATTAAAACAAGGTATGAGTATTCTGGTGTGGGGATTTGCTCTGTATATCATTCTTATTCCAATTACAAAAATCATGTTTGCTAAAGTAAAAGGAGATAAACAAGACGTATATCGCATCTTAACTATCTTTGGTTCAACCACTTTCTTCGGAACACCAATTGTTCAAGCCGTATATGGCTCAACAGGTGCTATGTTTGCTAACATTTTTAACATTCCATATCGTGTATTCCTGTATTCTTATGCTTACGTTAAAATGTCTGGGACAAAGATGGATAAGGATAATTTAAAAAAGAATATGAAAGAAATTTTCTTAAATCCGATTATCCTTGCTACTTTTACAGGATTATTAATATGGATGTTCCAAGATTATTTACCACAAGTGATAGTCGGTTCAGGTGAAGAAGCAAAACAAGTTGCTATTCTTCGTATTGACCAAACTGTTCCATGGCTTTATAAACCACTTACTTACTTACAAAGTTTAGCATCACCACTTGCATGGTTAGCTATTGGTGCAACTTTAGCAGAAGTACCATTTAAAAAAGCAGTTGTTCAAAAAGATGCTTGGGGCTATAGCTTAGTTAAAGTACTTGCTATTCCAACGATTAACCTTGTATTATTAGTGGTGTTATCAATAACAGGTATCTTACCAGTTGCTTATGAAGGCGTTGCAACAACAGTTATTATGATGGCAACACCTACAGCAACAGTAGCAGCAGCTTACGCGATTAGTTTTGACCGCGAAGCAGTATTTACTTCAAACTGTTCACTTTTATCAACAGTAGTAGCAGTAGTAGCAACACCTATTTGGCTTGTTGTATTAGAACTTACTAAGAACTTTGGTATTTTTTAATGAAGTAGTAGTCATTCATATGATAAAATAGAAAAGACAACATGAGAAACTAGAGAGGGATTTAGTATGATTAAAATTGTATGTTATGGTGTAAGACCTACAGAAGTACCTTATTTTCATGAGATTAATAAAAAATTTGGTTATGATTTAAAACTAGTTACATTAGGGCTTAACCACGAAAATGTAGAAGAAGCAATTGGCGCAGAAGCGATTATGGTAAGAGGAAACTGTAAAGCAGATGGGAGAAACTTAGAACTTTTAAAAGCAAATGGCTTACAATATGTATTAACAAGAACCGTTGGATTTGACCATGTTGACCTTGAAGCAGCTAAAGCTTTAGGTCTTAAAGTGGCAAGAGTACCAGGTTATTCACCTAATGCAATTAGTGAATTAGCTGTAACACTTGCAATGATGTTATTAAGACATACAGCTTATACTGTAAACCGTACAAGTGAAAAGAACTTTGTTGTAGATGGCTTTATGTTTAGCCGTGAGATTAGAAATTGTACAGTAGGGATTTTAGGGACAGGCCGTATTGGTTTAACAACAGCTAAGCTTTTCAAAGGACTTGGTGCAAAAGTCATTGGCTTTGATATTTTCCAAAGTGATGAGGCAAAAGAAGTTGTAGAGTTTAAATCAATGGATGAAGTGATTGCAGAATCTGATATTATTTCTGTTCATATGCCATATATAAAAGGTCAAAATGATCATTTAATTAATGATGAGTTTATTGCAAAAATGAAGCAAGATGCTATTTTAATTAATACAGCACGTGGCGAAGTACAAGATATTGATGCTATTATTAGAGGAATTGAAAGCGGTAAATTAGGCGGATTTGGTACAGATGTCCTTCAGGGAGAATCTGAAATCTTCTTTAAAGACTTTACAGGGCAAGAAATAAGTAATCCATCATTTGCTAAACTTGTTGAACTTTACCCTAAAGTGCTTGTGACACCTCACATGGGATCTTATACAGATGAAGCATTAAAAAATATGATTGAGTTTTCATTAGAAAACTTAAAATCCTATTTAGCAACAGGTGACTGTCAAAACGCTATTGCATAATATATATAGAAAATAAGCATGATAAGCACCGACTTATGATGCTTATTTTTGTTGCATGAAAAATAGGCTCAGCTTAAAATAAAATAGAAACTAAGTGAGAAAGTGATAGAGGAATAACACTTGAAAGAAACAGCTAGAAAGAAAATGAACCCTCCCAAAAAGAGATGGAACTTAAGAATGAAATATATCGTGTTTGCTATGACACTGGCTTTAGTGCCCTTACTGATTTCTTATGGTATTTTCATAAAAGATAAAATAGAGGACCATCAAAACTATATTAAACAAAGTTTAAGGGAAGTCAGTGATCAAATTGCAGCGAGTGATATGATTCAAGACAAATTAGCTTCAGGTAGCAATGATGGAAGTATTCAGACTTATGTGAAGGATCTTCTAGATTTCCTAGATAACGTGGATATTATTGTGATTGCTGATCAAAAGGGAGAAAAATATAGTCATTTAGATACAAGTCAAATAGGGCAAATTTTTGAAGGGGAAGATAAAGTGCCAGTACTAGAGGAAGGTAGCAGCTATTATTCAGTAAAAGAAGGATCACAGGGGGTTACCTTGCGTTATTTTAGACCCATTTTAAAAGAAGACTTACAAGTAGGTTTTGTGATGGTAGGCAAATATCAGTCACAAATTATAGCGCTTAAAGGTAATATTTTAAAGCAGTATACCCTATTACTAGGTGGTGTTTTACTGATTACCCTTCTTTTATCTACCTATTTTGCGTATCGATTTAAAAAAATTATATTAGATATGGAACCTGAGGAAATTGCAGCACTTTATTTGCAGAAAGATTGTTTATTAAATAGTGTTCAGGAAGGTATTATCTTATTAGATAGAAATCATGAGATACAAGAAGCCAATGACCGGGCAAAAGAATGGTTAGAAGAAGTATCTAATGAAGTACTATTAAAGCCGCTACTTAAATTTTTAGAAGCAAGACAAGCGATTAGAATGCAGGAGTTTATTTTAGGAGAGAAAAAAGTGCTCATTACTTTAAGACCACTTCTTAAGGATAAACTTTATCTAGGCGCCGTCATCACCTTAATGGATAAAGAAGAAGTTCATGAAGTAGCAAAAGAAATGCTAGGGATTGAAGAGAAAAATAAAAATTTAAGAGCAACGGTTCATGAATTTAAAAATAATTTACATGTCTTACTAGGTCTTTTGCAACTAGAAGAATATGAGGAAGCCAAACAATATATTTTAGAAATTCAACAAACTAAAATACATCGCATTAAGCAATTTGCAAATATTAAGGATGGTTATTTAAAAGCAATGCTGACAAGTCGGGCCATT
>JAHLFQ010000174.1 GCA_018883705.1 Candidatus Cellulosilyticum pullistercoris | reverse complement strand
GATGAATTCCTTCAAAATTATATTGAAAATGGAGTCATCCAAGATGAGATTAACCGTGTAACAGAGATGATTAGCCCATATGTTCAAAAAGATCCTACAGCTTTCTATACCTACGAGGAATTTACTAAGGGAGTAGAAACGATTAAAACATTTATTAGCTTACGTGGAGAAAGTATTAGAAAGCAGCTCACAGGGGAAATTCCATCTACTACAGAAGAGCAAGATACTTTTACGGGCGAATTAGTTGATGCAAGTAGTATTAATCTTTCAGATATGGGAAGCAATAACATGGGAAAGGAACCTGGTAGTAGAGGGGAAATGATCAGAAGAAAATAAAACAGGAGAATAGTTTATCTGCTGAGCATACAAATACACAAAATTAATAGGGGACGTTAAAAAGAAAGTGCTATAGAACTTAATGAATAAGTCTATAGCACTTTCTAGCATATAAGAGGCAGTGAGGAAGAGGTTCACCACTATATTCATAGGGAGATTTAGCTAGCACCCTCAAAAGTGTTTTCTTTAATCATATCAATAAAATATTGATGAACAGACACATCCTCAGTAAGTTCGGGATGAAAAGCGGTACCTAACTGCGTACGATTTCTAGCAGCAACAATATGATGATTAACAGTAGCTAGGATCTCTGTTTTATCATGAACAGCCTCAATGTATGGTGCACGGATAAAGGTCATAGGAATAGAACCAATGCCTTTAAAGTTTGAGAAGGTTTTAAAACTACCTAGCTGACGCCCATAGGCATTTCTTTTTGTAGTAACGTTCAAGGTACCAAAGTGTACAGTTTCATCTTCGGCAATTGTTTTAGAAAGAAGAATAAGGCCTGCACAAGTACCAAACACAGGAAGACCTGCTTCAATTTCTTGCTTAAGAGGTGCAAAAAGTTTTAAATCTCGAAGTAATTTACCCATCACTGTACTTTCGCCACCAGGTAATATCAAACCGTCGAAAGAGGTTAAGAGATCTTTCGATTGTCTAATTTCAAAATGACTAATTCCTAGAGTACTTAAAGCTTTTTCATGCTCGATAAAAGCACCTTGTACTGCGAGTACACCTATTTTCATAGTAAGTCTCCTTTCATATTAAGTGTATGAATATAATAATAAGCTATTTAAGAAGAATTATTTACCTCTTTCAGCCATAAGTAATTTGATTTCTGACTCATTAATACCTACCATGGCCTCACCTAAGTCTTCAGAGAGTTTGGCTAGAACCTTAGGATCATTAAAGTTAGTAACAGCTTTAACAATAGCTTCAGCTCTTTTTACGGGGTCTCCAGATTTAAAAATACCAGAACCCACAAATACACCTTCAGCACCAAGTTGCATCATGAGTGCGGCATCAGCAGGCGTTGCCACACCACCAGCAGCAAAATTAACAACAGGAAGTTTACCGTTTTCATGAACATAAAGTACTAAGTCATAAGGGACTTGAAGTTCTTTGGCTGCTTGAAAGAGTTCGTCTTCACGTAAAGATTGAAGTTTTCTAATTTCACTATTAATAAGACGCATATGGCGTACAGCTTGAACGACATCACCGGTTCCAGGTTCACCCTTAGTACGAATCATAGAAGCACCTTCATTAATACGGCGTAAAGCTTCACCTAAATCTTTGGCACCACATACAAAAGGTACTTTAAATTTAGTTTTATCAATATGATAAACATCATCTGCTGGAGATAAAACTTCACTTTCGTCAATATAATCAATTTCAATAGCCTCAAGTATTTGAGCCTCTGCTATGTGACCAATACGTACTTTGGCCATAACAGGAATAGAGACAGCTTCTTGAATACCTTTAATCATCTTAGGGTCACTCATTCTAGACACACCACCGGCAGCACGAATATCAGCAGGAATGCGTTCAAGTGCCATGACAGCACAAGCACCAGCAGCTTCTGCAATTTTTGCTTGTTCGGGAGTGGTAACATCCATAATAACGCCACCTTTTAGCATTTGAGCTAATTCTTTGTTTAATCCATAACGTGAATTTTCCATAATAACCTCCTAAATAGTTGAATTGAAATAAGTTATTTTTATTATAGAAGAAAATGTCATGAATAAAATATACAATTCTGATAATTATTTAGGTGACAGTTGATAATAAATTTAAAAATAAGTTATTATTTCGTATAAATGCATTATAATATAATTTTTTTCTTGTATTTAGTGGTATTAGGTGATAAAATTATTTAAATTCAGGCTAACTGAAGGCAATTTACAATGACGTAAATCTGTTATTGTAGATTGCCTTTTTAAGTAGTACATAAGCAAGATGGAAATTATGCAGTAAAAACAATATAGTGGCCTATAAAGATGACAATAGAATAAGAGAGGAAGATCAAAATGAAAAAAACATTAGCTTTAATTTTGGGTATGGTAGTAGTGGGAGCTACCTTATTAACAGGCTGTGGGTCGAGTGAAGAAACAAGTACAGCTACTATAGAGGCAGAAGCAAATACTTTTAAAGTAGGTCTTGAATGTGGCTATGCACCTTTTAACTGGACTCAAATGGATGATTCAAATGGAGCAGTGCCTATTGATGGAAGTAGCGAATATGCTGGCGGTTATGATGTTGAAATAGCAAAGAAAATAGCAGAGGGATTAGGCAAAGAATTAGTGGTTGTTAAGACAGAATGGGATGGACTTGTACCAGCTTTAGTATCTGGTAAAATTGATGCAATCATTGCAGGTATGTCACCTACTGAAGAGCGTAAACAAACTATTGATTTCTCAGATAACTACTATAAATCTGATTTAGTAATGGTTGTAAAAAAAGGTGGGGCATACGAAAATGCAACAAAGCTTAGTGACTTTACTGGTGCTAAGGTAACAGGACAATTAAATACTTTCCACTACTCAGTGATTGACCAAATCGAAGGTGTACAAAAACAAGTTGCAATGGAGAACTTCCCAACAATGCGTGTAGCCCTTGAATCTGGTGTAATCGATGGCTATGTATCAGAAAGACCAGAAGCAATCAGTGCAACATCAGCAAATGATAAATTTACAATGATTACTTTTGAAGATGGATTTGAAACATCAGACGATGATACAGCTATTGCTGTAGGTTTACAAAAAGATAGCGATCTAACAGCAAAGATTAATGAGATTTTAGCAGGTATTTCACAAGAAGAACGTACAACTATTATGGATGCAGCTGTTGTTAATCAACCTGCAGCAAATTAGATAGAAAGATGTTAGGAGAAAATAAATGAGCTTAGAGTGGATCATAAAAATTATTTCTACGAATGGACCTATGTTTCTTAGAGGAGCAGGACTTACACTTTTAATAGCTATGGTTGGAACAGTCCTAGGTTCAATCATTGGATTATTAATTGGTGTCGTACGCACAATGCCTATACCAGAAAAAGGAATAGGTAGAGTAATTCAAAAGATTATCAATTGGATTCTTTCGGCGTATGTTGAATTTTTCCGTGGCACACCTATGATTGTGCAAGCAATGGTTATTTATTATGGATCAGCATTAGCATTTAATATTGATATGAATCGCTTAGGAGCAGCGATGTTTATTGTTTCTATTAATACAGGTGCTTATATGGCGGAAATTGTACGAGGTGGGATTGTTTCTATTGACCAAGGACAATTTGAAGCAGCACAAGCACTTGGAATGAATCATTTACAAACAATGATGAATGTTGTATTACCTCAAGTAGTAAGAAATATTTTACCAGCAACAGGTAATGAATTCGTTATTAATATTAAAGATACTTCTGTTCTTAACGTAATTAGTGTAAATGAATTATTCTTTGCTACGAAATCTGTAGCAGGTAACAATTTTAGATACTTTGAGTCTTTCTTTATAGCATGTATTCTTTACTTTATTATGACATTTACAGTAACACGTATTCTACGTTTTATCGAGAAAAAACTTGATGGCCCTGCTAATTACAATATGACAGGCAATCAAATGCAAGTAGAGAAACCAGAAGATGCTATAAAACGTGCAAAAGCTATGAAGGGATTATAGAGAAGAGGAGGATGACAAATGGAAAAGGTAATTGATATTAGACATTTAAATAAATCCTTCGGAACTCATGAGGTACTAAGGGATATAGATTTTTCAGTTAATAAAGGTGAAGTTGTTTGTATTATTGGTTCTTCTGGTTCGGGTAAATCTACACTGCTTAGATGTGTTAATTTACTTGAGAAACCAAGTGGTGGAGAAATCATGTATCATGGACAAAATATTTTAGAAGGTAAACATGATATTCACGACTATCGTACAAAATTAGGTATGGTATTCCAACAATTTAATTTGTTTAATAACCATAATGTTTTAAAGAACTGTACAGTGGCACAAACTAAAGTATTAAAGCGTTCACAAAAAGAAGCGGAAGAGATTGCTATGAAATATCTTAAGGTTGTTGGGATGGATAAGTACATAAATGCTAAACCTAAACAACTATCTGGTGGGCAAAAACAACGTGTAGCTATTGCTAGAGCGCTTTCTATGGAACCAGAAGTACTACTTTTTGATGAGCCAACTTCAGCATTAGACCCAGAAATGGTAGGAGAAGTACTTAAGGTTATGAAAGAGTTAGCAGAAACAGGACTGACTATGTTGGTGGTAACTCATGAAATGGACTTTGCAAGAGAAGTATCAGACAGAGTTGTTTTTATGGATAAAGGAATCATAGCAGAAGAAGGTACACCTGAGGAAATATTCAATGCACCTAAAGAAGAACGTACAAGAGAATTCTTAAAACGTGTATTAAAAGATTAACAAGAAAGCTTATAAGTTATAACTTGCTAGATGCAGGTATAATTTATAAGCTTTTATTATTGCTGATTTTGATTAATAGCTCGCAAGTGAGTATAATAAAGTGTGATTAGAAGAAGTAGTAGCGTGGAAAGATAAATAGGAGGAAAAAATGGCAATATTAAAAAGTGGAGAAAAGGTAGGACTCATTTGTTTATCTAATGGCTTATCTAGGCAAATGGAAGATGACATAAATAAGCTGTGCGAAGTATTGCAGAAAATAGGATTACAGCCTGTTTGTAGCCCTTATTTATATAAAGAAGAGTCTGTATTTAGTGCAGAAGC
>JAHLFQ010000173.1 GCA_018883705.1 Candidatus Cellulosilyticum pullistercoris | reverse complement strand
GAACTAGCTTAAAGCTAATTCTTTATGAATCGACTGGTTTTATGGTTACTATTTTGTTTTCAAAGTTCATTTCTATTCAAGACCTTAAGTCTTGTCCTGTCTGCTGCTGTGTGCCGCTGACTTGTATAATATTACACCATCACAGTACATACGTCAACACCTTTATACAAGTTTTTTTAGCTTTTTTACTAGTTATTTTTATCCACAACTTATCAACTTTCATTATCCCCAAATTGAGTATAATTCCCTTTATTTTTATCCACATTTCCACACAAAACGGTTAATTATTCATTTTTTCCCTAATGCCTTATCTTCATAAAAATAAGCTAGATGTACAATTCGTTTACATCTAGCTTATTTTTATAGTTAGATAATCTATATTATCTTAATCTGTATAACTTATTTCCTTCTATATAATTACTTTCTATAAATAGGAATATCGAAAATAACCTCCGGATCTTTAAAACACTCATAAATCTTCTTCATTCTTATGGCTTGTTTAGCTGCCCATGCAACATCAGTAGCGTATTGATGATTTCCTGGACTTGCCGGATTCCATCTCATTTCATATAACGTATCTTGTTTATAAACATCATTATTTATATACTCATCTGATATAAATTTTGCGCCACCCATAATGGCCTTTTCAGGGGTTGTCCATCCCATTTTATAAGCATAAGCTGCCCCTTCCCCTAAAGGGTCACTATCCACTGCTTTAATACCAAACATATTGTAAACAACTGTTCCTTTATAAACCACTCCTTTGGAAAGTTTACTTGTTCCGTTACCAGTTTCTAGACAAGCATGAGCCATTAAATAAATTTCATTAATATGATTTGCCTCAGCTGCTGCAATAAATGTAGCTTCTTGGCCTTTTAAAATGCCTTTGTCTTCTAAATAAGCTCTTGCATCCTCCTCACTAATACCTGCTGGTGCTGCTAAACTTAAGAATTGGAACTTATAATCAGTTAAGTTTTTTGCTGTAGGCTCAAAATATTGTTTAATCTCATTTCCTGATGCCCATATCCATTTTCCATTCTTTTGAATCTTGCCCCCTACACCAGTCTGAATGTTAAACGCCTCGGCTGTGGAAATACCATAATAAGAATTAATATCTTTTTGCAAACTTTCTACAGCTGTCTCTTCTGTTGCAGCTGCTAATTTTTGATCTGATATCCCAAAATCTAGCATTAATGATTTACCACTCGAACCTTTTATGGTTGTACTTAGTAATGTGTCTTGTAAATCTAAAGCCTTTATCTCTTGATTCATGTTGACCTGCACTAGCATTGACTCCCCCACTTTTAAAATATTTTACTTATTATATCATGATTTATTTAATATGATATACAGATTTTTACAAATAATCAGTAAAATATTTTGTGTATTGCCTTATCTATACTTTAAAGACACGGTACTTCGGAAATTTAAATGCTTTACAATAGGATCATAAAATACTCTATAGCACGAATGCCTTATTTTAATTTTTTGCATGCAAAAAGGTGGTAGAAGATTATTTTATCTTCTACCACCTTTTCAAAGATGACCCATACGGGAATCGAACCCGTGTTACCGCCGTGAAAGGGCGATGTCTTAACCGCTTGACCAATGGGCCATTTAATACGGCAACCACCTACTCTCCCAGTCCGTCTCCAGACAAGTACCATCGGCCGCTTAGATCTTAACCTGCGTGTTCGGGATGGGAACGGGTGTTTCCCCTAAGCGCATCATCACCGTAAAACTTTTCGTTAGTCGTCCTAACGACTTTTACAATGATACAGGATAGCCATACATATGTCAACTACTTTCTAAGAAAAATTTCATTTTTTTGTATGGCTTTTTTCTTCCTAATATCATACCTTTTAGATAAGCTTATTGGTCCTTACATAGTATGTCATAAAAATTTTTTATTATTCTACATGCGCTCTTTATGTTAATCTATCTGACTCTTTGCAAATTCCAATTCTGTATCCCTCATGCCACTAGTTTCTCGCTTATGAAGAATTTTCTTGATTGTCATTAGATAGACTATTGATGTTACCGAAGCAGATATGATATCTGAAATCGGTTCAGCATAAAAAACATTCGTTACATCAAAGAACCTTGGTATCATAAAGACACTTGCAAAAAAGATTATCTTTCTAAACATAGATAAAGGCATAGCGAGCTTCACTTCGCCCATTCCCGTAAACCCATCTACTACTACATATTGAATTGCCATTCCTAATAAGCCCATGGTATAAATCTTAATACCTCTTGCTGTCATTTCTATATAATCTTTATTTGAAGTAAAAATCCTAGCAAATTGTCTTGGCATGGTATAAGCAATAGCAAACATAATGGTTACAAAGATGATACTTAATATACAGATGTACTTCTCTGCTTCCAATACACGTTTTGAATTTCTCGCTCCATAGTTATAACCAAGTATTGCTTGTGTTCCTGTAGTAATGCCTCCTAATGGCATAGTCACTATAAGCATAAAACTCTGAATAATAGCTGTACATGCTAGTAGCATATCACCTCTTTCTAACCCACCATATTTTTGTAGTACCGTGTTAACCGCAATAATCATAAGATTATCTAGGGCAATAATTAAAAAAGGAGATATTCCTATCTTTAATACTCTTAGCATAATTTCTTTTGAATACCCCTTAAAGCTAATACCAATTGGCACTTTCTTTCCTAGTAAAAATCTCAAAACATAAATACAAGAACATATCTGAGAAATAACAGTAGCAATCGCTGCTCCTTTTACATCTAGGTTAAATCCAAAAATAAAAATAGGATCTAATACAATATTAACAATCGCCCCAAGTATTACTGATTTCATCGCGACTTTTGCAAATCCTTGGCACAATATAAATTGGTTTAGTCCTATGGTCATTAGTACAAAAACAGTTCCTAATAGATAAATTGTAAAATAATCTTCTGCATAAGGGTATGTACGCTGGCTCGCTCCAAAATAAAACAGTAATTTTTCCTTAAATATTAGAGTTAGAATCGTTATTATAAAAGAAATGACAAGTAACATCATAAAGCAATTAGCAAGTATCTTTTTCGCTCCCTCATTGTCCTTCTCACCTAACTTAATACTCATAAGTGGTGCCCCACCTATTCCAATCCATGTTGCAAATGCTGAAATTAATGTTAATATCGGTGCACAAATGCCTATCCCCGCAAGTGCCATCTCCCCTATACCTGAAATATTTCCAATATATATCCTATCAACAACACTGTACAGCACGCTAACAAACTGAGCAACCATTGATGGAATTGCTAATTTGAGTACTAACTTCTTAATATTATCCTTCCCCAGATCATTTTCTAGCTTCACTTTCTCACCACTTTCAAAGTACTTTATTTTTATCCAAAGGCTATTATAAAATACTTTTTTACTAATTTCTATCCTAAACATTTATATGTTCAAACAAGTCAAAAAGATGTGACTTTT
>JAHLFQ010000172.1 GCA_018883705.1 Candidatus Cellulosilyticum pullistercoris | reverse complement strand
GATTTAGCAGTAGACCGTATTAGAAGAGGTGTCAAAAAGAGTTTAGAAAATCTTGAAGCGTATCATTTCGAACAACCAGAAGAATATGAAATGCTTATTGAATTTAAAAATCATGCAGATGCTTATAAGTTCTCATTTTATCCTAATGTAGAGCAAGTTAGTGAATATACCATTCGCTATACATCCAATAATTACATGCATTTGCTGATTTTATTATTATTTTTATCGTAGGAATAAAGATATATGATTACATTATTACTTATAAGACATGCAACAACTGAAGCTAATGAGAAGCATTTATGGATCGGGCATATGGAAAGTGAGATTAGTAGTAAGGGTAGGAGAGAATTGGAAAAGTTAAAGGAGGAACTTGCCCACTGGGAAATTAATGAGTGCTTTGTAAGTCCCTCTAAACGTACATTGGAAACATTAGAAGTAGGGTTATCTAATAAGGCCAGTACAAGAAAGATAAAGTGTGAGGTAGTAGAAGCTTTAAGAGAAATTCATTTTGGAAGATATGAAGGCAGACATTTTAACTGGGTAAAAGTACATGAGCCAGAAGAAATTCATAAGATGATTAAAGAAGGAAACGCCTACTGCTACCCACAGGGTGAAAGTTTGATAGCTGCACATAAAAGAGTAGCTGAGTGGTTAGAAGGTTTCTTAAGAGATCATAAGGAAGGAACCTTTCTGGTTTGTGCTCATGGGGGGACGATACGCAGTATTTTATCAGAACTTTTGGCCCATGATGAAAGTTTACACTGGCATTTTAAAATCGATCCTGCCTCTTTAACAGTCGTGACATTAGAAAATGGGTTTGCCGTAATAGAATCTTTAAACAAACGGTGAAATAGTGTATAATGCCTAGTAGATAAAAGATTACTAGGCAAAAGGAGACAAACCAATGGGCTTTTTTAAAGTAACAGTGGGGGTGATGGGTTCTTCTAAGTCAGCAAGAGCCATTGCAGAAGTACAAAATTTAAAAATAAGAAATTTGAAAACTCTTGTTTTAAAACCAGAATTAGATACAAGAGATGGAGGCTATATTTGTAGTCGACTCATTAAAGATAAAGTAAAGGCAGATCTACTCATTAAGCCCGATGAATCTATCGATGTACAAGGTATTGTAGCAAATAATTATGATTATATTGTTGTAGATGAATTTCATATGCTAAATGAAAATCAAGTGAAGGAACTCTATAAAATTAGTGCGATTTCGACAACCAATATTAGTATGTATGGCCTACGTATGTCTTGGAAAGGAACTCCTTTTGCAAGTGCAGCATTAGCATTAGGTTATGCAGATGAGATTGAAATGATTAAAATGGTGGATAAGGAGCAGCAACCACTTAGTCATCATATTAAATATACAAATGGTGTTCCTAGTCCATTAAATGAAAATTCAGGAATGATTGCAATAGGCGATTTAGATAAAACCAGCTATACAACTGTTTCTAAAGGAGATTTTTATAAAATCTACGAGATGCTAGGACAAGTTGAACAATAATTAAGAGTATAATATAAAAAAGTTTATCTTGACATAATATGACATAAATGATAGACTAATAAAAATTAAATAACGATTGCCTTTAAGTTTGGCCCAGAGAGACCAAGAAGGAGAAGAAAATGAGACTATTAAAATGGAGCTTAGTACAAGCAAAATTAAAAATAAATAATAAACATGAAGATGCAAATGTAAAGATGAATACTTTACAAGTGTTTTATTTAGCATTCGTAAATGTTGCATCTATTGGGCAAACAAAGGCAATAAGAGGATGAAATATCCTTTTATTGCCTTTTCTTTTTTCATCAAAGTGAAGTAAAGCAATTATTTTAACATAAAGGAAGGATGCACTATGCAAAACAAACCATGTTTTCTAAATAGAAAAGATTTACTTGGCATTAGAGACTTAAGTGAAGCGGAAATTAGATTAATACTTGAACGAGCAGAAGGTATGAAAAGCATTGTCCAAGGAAAAAGAGAAAAGTTAGATTTATTAAAGGGTAAAAGTGCAATTACCTTATTCTATGAAAATAGTACAAGAACGCGTATGGCATTCACCATGGCAGGAACTTATTTAGGGGCAAGTGTAGCTGACTTAGGAATAGCAAGTAGTAGCGTTAAAAAAGGTGAAAGCTTAGTGGATACTGGGATTACCTTAGATCGAATGGGTATTAATTATATGATTATGAGACATAGCCAAAGTGGCGCGTCACATCTTCTTGCTAAAAATGTATCAGCAAGTGTCATTAATGCAGGGGATGGTGCCAATGAGCATCCGACACAAGCTTTACTCGATTTTTATACAATCTATGAGAAAAAAGGTGGATTTAAAAATCTAAAAGTAACCATTATTGGAGACATTGCTCATAGTCGTGTGGCAAGATCTAATGTATTTGGGCTTGTAAAGTTAGGGGCTAAAGTAACACTAGCAGGTCCAGGTACTTTGACTGCTAAAAGCATGGAAAGTTTGGGTTGTAAGGTAACAACAGATATAAAAGAGGCAGTTAAGGATGCAGATGTGGTGATGGCTCTTCGTATTCAACTTGAAAGACAAAAGGGTGGTCTATTCCCTAACTTAAGAGAGTATAGCCAAATTTATGGTTTAGACGAGGCACTCTTTGAATATGCGAAACCAGATGCTATGCTTATGCACCCAGCTCCAGTAAATCGTGGTGTAGAGCTTATGCCAGAGCTTATGGATAATCATAATATTTCAGTAATTGATGAACAAGTAACAAACGGGGTAGCAGTACGTATGGCCATTTTAGCCTTACTTGAAGAAAGGAGAGCGAACTAATGAAACTTTGTATTAAAAACGGATTGGTGATTAATCCAAAAACTCAAATGGAAAAAGTAACAGATATTTGGGTAGAGGATGGAAAAGTAAGTCATATTGGATCCTTAGATGAAGTGTATGATGAATGTATTGATGCAAGTGGGAAATGGGTAGTACCAGGATTAATTGACTTACATGTCCACTTTAGAGCACCAGGATTTGAACATAAAGAGGATATTGAAAGCGGCGCAAGAGCGGCAGCAAAGGGTGGTTTTACAACAGTATGCTGCATGCCAAATACAAATCCAGTTATTGATAATGAATGTGTCGTAGAATATATCCACTCTATGGCAAGAAAAGCAAATGGAGTGAATGTTCTCCCTATTGGAGCAATTACTAAAGGGCAAGAGGGAGAAAGTTTAGCAGATATCGGAAAAATGAAAGAACATGGCATCTGTGCACTCAGTGAAGATGGTAAAACAGTGATGGATTCAGGGCTTATGAAAAAAGCCTTAAGCTATGCAAAGCCATTTGGACTCGTGACTATGTCTCATACAGAAGATAGAACCTTAACAGGTGGAGCAATGAATGCCGGAGAAAATGCACAACTTTTTGGGATTAAAGGCATTCCAAGAGAAGCAGAAGAAATTATTGTAGCAAGGGATATTTTACTTGCAAAATATACGGGAGCTAAACTTCACCTTTGCCATATTAGCACAGAAGGTAGTTTAGAAATTATTCGATTTGCTAAAGCACAAGGCGTTGATGTTACTGCAGAGACAGCACCACATTACTTTACTTTAGATGATAGTATTTTGGGAGATTATGATACTAATAAGAAAATGAGCCCACCTCTTAGAACGAAAAAAGATGTAGAAGCAATGAAAAGAGCTTTAGTAGATGGGACCATTGATGTCATTGCTACAGACCATGCACCACATCACTACGATGAAAAAAATGTGGAGTTTGAAAAAGCACCATTTGGTATCGTTGGACTTGAAACAAGCTTTAGCTTAAGTTATACAAATCTTGTAAAAACAGGACTTCTTAGTAAAATGTCACTCATTAACAAAATGAGTACAAAGCCAGCTGAAATCTTAGGGATTGAGAAAGGGGATCTATCAGTAGGAAAAATTGCTGACATCACTATTATTGATCCAGAAGCAAGCTATGAGATTACAAAAGAAACTTTTGCAGGGAAAAGTAAGAATTCACCATTCATTGGTATGCAAGTAGAAGGGGAAGTTACACATACCCTTGTAGCAGGTAAAATAGTTTATGAAAAATAAATAGTACATTCATAAAAGCATTATTAACTTGTAAAAACGTTAGAAAGTGATAGAATATTTATAATTAAAATTGTATAAAAATACATGTCTTGTTTTTAAAATATCATTACACGTAAAAAAGGAGAATAGTCATGATTGATCGTTTAATAAGTCAAATAGAAGCTATGCAAAACCCAACCGTTGTTGGATTAGATCCAACCTATGCAATGATTCCTAACTTTATTAAGGAAGAAATGCTTGAAACTTACGGTAAAACACCAAAAGCTGTTGCAGAAATGTTTATTAAATTTAATAAAGGTATTTTAGATGAGATTGCGCCTTTTATACCAGCTGTCAAACCTCAAATCGCTATGTATGAGCAATATGGACTAGAAGGTTTAAGAGCTTATATGGAAACGATTAACTATGCAAAAGAAAAAGGTCTTATTGTTATCGGGGATATCAAAAGAGGAGACATTGCTTCTACTGCAGCTGCTTATGCAGGGCATATTGCAGGGGTAGAAATTGAAGGTGAATCTTTCGACTTATGGCAAGAAGATGCTGTAACACTTAATCCTTATATGGGGTTTGATGGTATCGAACCATTTATTAAAGCGTGTAATGAAAAAGACCGTGGATTATTTATTCTCGTAAAAACAAGTAATCCAAGTGGCGTAGAAATTCAAGATCTCTTAGTAGATGGGACACCTATTTATGATAAAACAGCCGATCTTGTACATAAATGGGGTCAAATGACAATGGGAACTAAAGGATACAGCAGAATAGGGGCTGTAGTTGGTGCAACTTATAAAGAACAAGGTATGGAACTTAGAAAGAGAATGCCAAACACATTCTTCTTAGTACCAGGTTATGGTGCACAAGGTGGTAAAGCAGAAGATCTTAAAGATTATTTTGATAAAAATGGCTCAGGCATTATCGTTAACTCTTCTAGAGGAATTATTGCAGCTTATAAAAAAGATACTGAAGTATCAGAAAAAGAGTTTGCAATAGCTTCTAAGAAAGCAGTACTTGCCATGAGAAAAGACTTACAAGGGGTGATGCGTTAATGAAGGCACAGTTAATATTAGAAAATGGAATGGTCTTCGAAGGAAAAGCCTTCGGATATTTAAAAGAAACAATCGGTGAAGTTGTATTTAATACAGGGATGACAGGATACCAAGAAATTTTAACAGATCCTTCTTACTACGGACAAATGGTTGTTATGACTTATCCTTTAATCGGAAACTATGGGATTAACTTAGAGGATATGGAAAGTAGCAAATCTCATGTACGTGCTTTAATTGTTAGAGAGAAAAGTGATTATCCAAACAACTTTAGATGTGAACTGACTCTCGATGGTTACTTAAAGTCACAAAAAGTAATTGGACTTGAGGGAATTGATACAAGAGCATTAACAAGAGTCCTTAGAGAACATGGAACCATGCGTGCCATCATTGCGGTAAGAGAACTTACACCAAGTCAAATTAAGCTTAAAATAGACGCTTTCAACAATCAAATGGCAGTATCTGAAGTGACAACTAAAGAAAAATATGTGATTGAAGGAACTAAAACACACATAGCAGTTATTGACTGTGGGATTAAAGCTAATATTCTTCGTTCTTTTGAAGCTAAAGGCTGTAAATTAAGTGTTTTCCCAGCAACTGCATCAGCAGAAGAGATTTTAGCAGTCAATCCAGATGGTATTTTCTTATCAAATGGTCCAGCAGATCCAAAGGATGTGCCAGATACGGTAGCAACTGTAAAAGCTTTAATTGGTAAGAAACCAATCACAGCAATCTGCCTTGGTCACCAATTATTATGTCTTGCATTAGGTGGGAATACAGCAAAACTTAAATTTGGGCATCATGGATGTAACCACCCAGTTAAAGACTTTATTACAAACCGTGTATACATTACTTCTCAAAACCACAACTACTATGTAGAAACACTTCCAGAAGGTGCGGTCGTTACGCATACGAATATGAATGACCAAACTGTAGAAGGTATGTATTTTAAAGATTTAGATATTTATAGTGTACAGTTCCATCCAGAGGCATGTCCAGGACCAACAGATACTGCACACATTTTCGATGAATTTATCACTGTAATGCAAGGAGGAAAATTAAATGCCTAGAGATATGAGCATCAAAAAAGTATTAGTCATTGGATCAGGTCCAATTGTTATCGGTCAAGCAGCTGAGTTTGACTACTCAGGAACACAAGCTTGCCAAGCGATTCGCGAAGAAGGTATTGAAGTTGTCCTTGTTAATAGCAATCCAGCAACCATTATGACAGATCAAGAAATTGCAGATAAGATCTATATTGAGCCACTTACTGTAGAATTTCTTGAAAAAGTTATTGCAAAAGAAAGACCAGATAGCATCCTTGCAGGTGTAGGGGGACAAACAGGTCTTAACCTTGCTGTAGAGTTACATGATAAAGGCATCTTAGAAAAATATAATGTTCGTGTCATCGGGACACAAATTTCAGCCATTAAAGAAGGAGAAGACCGAGAACTCTTCAGAGCACTTATGGCAAGAATTAATCAACCAGTTATTGAAAGTGAAATTGTAGAAACGGTAGAAGATGCAGTCACTTTTTCTAGAAAAATTGGTTACCCAGTCGTTGTAAGACCTGCATACACTTTAGGGGGTACAGGTGGTGGTATTGCAGAGACAGAAGAAGAACTAAGAGAAATCTGTGCAAGTGGTCTTCATCTTTCTCGTGTACATCAAGTACTTATCGAAAAATGTATTAAAGGCTGGAAAGAGATTGAGTACGAAGTAATGCGTGATAACTATGGCACAGCTATTACAGTATGTAATATGGAAAATATTGACCCAGTTGGTATTCATACAGGAGATAGTATTGTAGTTGCACCTTCTCAAACTCTTTCAGATAGAGAATATCAAATGCTTCGCCGTGCATCACTTGATATTATTTCAGCTTGTGATATCCGTGGAGGTTGTAACGTTCAGCTAGCACTTAATCCAAATAGCTTTGAATATGCAGTTATTGAAATTAACCCTCGTGTAAGCCGTTCATCAGCGCTTGCTTCTAAAGCAACAGGTTATCCAATTGCTAGAGTATCTGCTAAAATCGCTCTTGGTTATGGCTTAGATGAGATTCCAAATACAGTAACAGGTAAAACGTACGCTTGCTTTGAGCCAACACTTGACTATGTAGTATGTAAAATTCCTAAATGGCCATTTGACAAGTTCTACACAGCAAAGCGTACACTTGGTACAAAAATGATGGCAACAGGTGAAATTATGGCCATCGGTAATAACTTTGAAAGTGCTTTCTTAAAAGGTCTTCGCTCACTTGAAATTGGTAAGTTTAGTTTTAAACATAAGAAACTCGAAGCATGTAGTTTAGATGAACTTAAAGAAAAAGTAATTACTGCAGATGATGAAAGAATTTTTGCTTTAGCAGAAATGCTTCGCCGTCACTATAGAAAAGAACAAGTTTGTAAAATCACAGGCATGGATATTTTCTTTGTAGAAAAATTCCGCTGGATTGTTGAACAAGAAGAAATTCTTTCAGAAATGGCATTTGATGAGTTATCACCAAAATATCTTCGTAAACTTAAGAAAAGAGGCTTCTCAGATAAAGCAATTGCAGAGCTTATAGGAGTAACAGAAGAAGACATTCGTGAACTTCGTTTTAAATGGAACATTGTTCCTGTTTATAAAATGGTAGATACATGTGGTGGTGAATTCCAAGCAGAATCGCCATACTACTACTCAACTTATGATGAAATAGATGAGGTAGAAGTATCTGATAAACAAAAAGTGATGGTTATTGGATCAGGACCAATTCGTAT
>JAHLFQ010000171.1 GCA_018883705.1 Candidatus Cellulosilyticum pullistercoris | reverse complement strand
ACACCATATTTAAATGCATTTAATAAGAAACCAAAACGTTCTTCTGCTTCTTCATCTGTGAAACCAAGAAGGTTAAACATTCTTTTTTGAACATCATTTTGGTAAATACGGATACTACCACCACCAAGTTCACAACCATTTAAAGCAAGGTCATAAGCTTTCGCTCTAACTGCTCCTGGATTTGTTTCCATAAGAGGAAGATCTTCATCCATTGGCATTGTGAATGGGTGATGCATTGCTACATAACGCCCTGCTTCTTCATCATACTCAAGAAGTGGGAATTCTGTAATCCATACGAATCTAAATTCGTCTTTATTAATAAGATCAAGTCTTCTTGCAACTTCAAGTCTAAGTGCACCTAAAGTAGCAAATACTACAGATGGCTTATCAGCTACCACTAAAATAAGGTCATCTTTATCAGCGCCCATTTTTTCTTTAATAGCTGCTAAAGTTTCTTCATTTAAGAATTTAGCAAATGAAGATTTCTCTTCTCCATCTGTTTTGATTTGATGCCAAGCTACACCTTTTGCACCAAAGTCTTGTCCATATTTAACAAGCGCATCAATTTGTTTACGTCCTAAATCTCCCATACCTTTTGCATTAATGGCTCTTACTGTTCCACCATTTGCAAGGGCATTTTCAAATACAGCAAAACCACAGTCTTTAACAACATCAGAAATATCCTGAAGTTCTACTCCGAAACGAAGGTCTGGTTTATCTGAACCAAAACGATCCATAGCTTCTTTATAAGTCATTTTTTGAATTGGAAGTTGTACATCAACACCCATTGCTTCTTTAAATACGGTTTGAATTAATCTTTCATTAACAGCCATAACATCTTCTGGCTCTACGAAAGAAAGCTCCATATCGATTTGAGTAAACTCTGGTTGTCTATCTGCACGAAGGTCCTCATCACGGAAACATTTCGCAATTTGGAAATAGCGATCATAACCAGCTACCATCAGTAATTGTTTAAATAACTGTGGTGATTGTGGTAAAGCGTAGAAATTACCTGGGTGTACACGAGATGGTACTAAATAGTCACGTGCACCTTCTGGTGTTGATTTTTGCATAATTGGTGTTTCAATTTCTAAGAAACCTTCTTTTTCTAAGAAACGTCTTACACTTTGTGCTACCTTACTACGAAGAATAAGGTTATGTTGCATATCTGGCCTTCTAAGATCTAAATAACGATATTTTAATCTGAGTTCTTCTTTTGTATCGATGTTTTCTAAAATTTCAAAAGGTGTCGTTTCTGCTTCTGAAAGGATACGAAGTTCTTTTACATCAATTTCAATATCACCAGTTTTCATTGATTTATTGGCATCTGTTCCTCGAGATACTACGATACCACGTGCTGCAATTACATATTCACTTCTAAGTGTTTCAGCTTTTTCAAATACTGCTTTATCTGTTTGCTCTCCAAAAGATAATTGAAGTAATCCTGAACGGTCACGAAGTGTGATAAATAAAATTTGCCCTAAATTTCTTCTTCTTTGTACCCATCCCATTACGACAACTTCTTGCCCAACATTAGCACTACTTAGCTCTGTACAACGATGAGTTCTTTTTAAGCCTTGCATTGATTCTGACATCCCTTGTTCCTCCTATATTAAATGCCTTGATAAAAATTTTACCCTAAAATATTTTTAAAAGCTTCTACAAATTGATCCATTGGAATAGTTACTTCATTTCCTGATTCCATTTCTTTAAGCTTTAAGCTTCTTTCTTCTAATTCACTTTCACCAATAATTATAGAATAGCGTGCTCCAATTTTATTAGCATATTTCATTTGTGCTTTAATACTTCTTTGAAGATGATCACTTTCTGCACTAATACCTACTTGGCGAAGACTATTTACTAATTTAAAAGCTTCTACCATCGCAGCATCCCCACGATATCCAATGAAAATATCTCTTGTAGCTGGTGCAAGTGGTGCATTGTTTTCTGCATCTCTTACAATAATTAATCTTTCCATTCCTGCCCCAAATCCAACAGCAGGTACATGTTTGCCACCGATTTCATCTACAAGTTTATCATATCGTCCACCACCACATACTGTACCTTGTGCACCAATATCATTTGAAATAAATTCAAAAACAGTTTTAGTATAGTAATCAAGGCCACGTACAATACCTGGATCTACTATAAATGGAATATTCATAGCTGTAAGAAGTTCTTGCAACTGATTAAAGTGTGCTTTACATTCATCTCCAAGTGTACTAAGTACTGTTGGTGCTTCTTTTAAGTGTTCTTGACACTCTTTGTTTTTACAATCTAGTACTCGAAGTGGATTTTTATCCATTCTTTCTTGGCATAATGGACAAAGATGTTCTTTTTTAGAATGTAAGAACGCTTTAAGCGTTTCATTATATTTCTTTCTACATTCAGGACCACCAAGTGAATTGATATGAAGTTCAACTTTTTTGATTCCAAGACGTTTAAGAAGTGTATGACCAATAGCAATAATTTCAGCATCTGCTGTAGCTGAATCTGTTCCAAACATTTCTACACCAAATTGGTGGAATTGTCTTTGGCGACCTGCTTGTGGTCTTTCATATCTAAAGGTTGGAGAAATATAATAAAGCTTAGTAGGTTGTGTATCTGCATACATGCTATGCTCTAGAAAAGCTCTTACAACCGCTGCTGTACTTTCTGGTTTTAAGGTAATGCGGTTTTCTCCCTTATCTACAAAAGAGTACATTTCTTTATTAACGATATCTGTCGTTTCACCTACACCTCTTGCAAATAAATCTGTGTATTCAAACATAGGTGTTCTAATTTGATTAAAGCCAAAGTCATCACAAAGACCACGAATAATTTCTTCTACTTCTAACCACTTTCTCATTTCATCACCAAAAATATCTTTGGTTCCCTTTAAGGCACGAAGTTCCATCATTAACTCCTTTCATTAGACAAATAATTTAGACAAATAAAAAACGCCCCTGACATAATGTCAGGGACGATATAACCGTGTTGCCACCCTGTTTCAAAGACTATTAAAATCTTTGCACTCAACTAAAGCCAATAACGAGGCTTAACCGTTGCTCTCTACTAAAAATTTCAAGAGCACTCTCCGAGATGTCTTCTAATCTCTTGTAAGCTTTCAGCCGTGGACTTACTCTCTGATTGGTAAGATTATACTTCTTCTCTTCATCGATGTTTCATATTAATTTCTATTTTACCAAAGTTTTTATCTAAGTCAAGCCTAAAATACAAGAGAGTCTACAGCCGTTACTAGTTCATGAATAGAGGGTTTACTAATTTGGCAATTCGCACCTACTGCTTCCCCTTTATGATATAAATCATCTGTAATAAGTGAAGAGAAAATGACAACTGGTAATTCCGATAAAATAGGGTCTTCCTTAATACGTCTTGTCATTGTATGTCCATCTAGAATTGGCATTTCAATATCTGTAATCATAAGGTCTACTTCCTTCTTAAATTCCTTACCATACTTTTCTTTAATCTGCATCAAGGCGTCTAGTGCTTCTTTACCATTATCAAATGTATGTATGTCTTTATATCCAGCTGCTATTAATGTATCTTTTAATAAGGTACGAATCGTTCTAGAATCATCTACCATATAGATCTTCTTAATACCACGTTCAGCTTTAAGTAAAACTTCACCCTTACTTTTTTCGTATGGATTTTCTTCTTTTGAAATATCTGTAATAATTTTTTCAAAATCAAGCATTAATAAAATACCTTTATCAGTTAAGATATTTCCCACTGATAACCCACCTTTTAAGAGTGCATCTGGTTTTGCAATATCTGACCATTTTACACGCTGAATCCCTTCAATGCCATCTACTACAAACATCACTTGCTTTCTATTAAGTTCGCATACAAGGGCCTTCTTTCCTTTAACTTCTTCTGTAACTTTCTTATCTAATATATAGCTTAAATCAATAACAGTCATAACCTGGTCACGTACATTGGTTATTCCTAAAATGCCTTTGTTTGAACCTGCAGTAGGTCTTACTTCAGTAAGTTGAATGATTTCTCTTGTTTTTAATACATTAATACAATATCTATTATTATTTACTAAGAAAATGATAACTTCTAATTCACCTGTTCCTACATCTAATAATATTGATTGATTCATCTAAAGCACTCTCTTTCCTTTAATAGCTATTTATAAAAAGTACATTTAATATTTCGTCATTTTTATATAATTTAAATTATACTTTAATTATCATATGATTTCAACGAATGCCTATGTCATTCTCCCTAACACACCCTATTTTTATCTTTATGTAAAAAAGAACCTTTGGTTAACATGCTCTTGTTAGCTCAAAGGTTCTTCTATAATTATCTATATAGATACCTATTCTCTTTTATTTAGTAAGAACCATCTGCTACAACTTTTTCTCCTGTTACAATAGCAATACTCTTACTTACACCAAGTCTTGTTGCGCCAGCTTCAATCATAGCTGCTGCTGTTTTTGCATCACTAATACCACCTGATGCTTTTACTTCTATTTTATCACCAGCTACTTTCTTCATAAGCTTAACATCCTCAAGTGTCGCACCACCTGTACCAAAACCTGTTGAAGTTTTTACAAAATCAGCACCTGCTGCAACAACTAATTCAGTTGCTTTTTCAATTTCTTCTTTTGTTAAATAGCAAGTTTCAATAATCACTTTTACTATTGTATTTGGATTAGTTTCCTTTGAAGCTTTAACAACTTCTTCGATATCAAATTGAACATAGTCATACTTTCCATCTTTAAGTGCTCCAACATTGATCACTGTATCGATATCTGTTGCACCATTTAAGATAGCTTCTTTTGCTTGAAAAGCTTTAGCTTTAGGTGTTTCATTTCCAAGAGGAAATCCAACAACAGTTGTTATACCTATCTCAGTTTCTTGAAGCATCTGATTTGCTAATTCTACATAACAAGTTGGTACACATACTGTTTTAAAATGATATTCAATGGCTTCTTTACATAGCTGTTTAATTTGCTCCTCTGTAGCTGTCGCTTTTAATAATGTGTGGTCAATAGTTTGTGCTATATTCATTTTGATTGCCTTCCTTTTCTTTTAAAAATAACTCTCGTTTTATTTTACCATGATTTTAGTAAAGATGTACATATTCATATAGGCCTTTCTAATACTTTACATCTATTCTTTTATATACTTTTAGTCTTACCCTTTTTTCCATTCTTAAATATAAAATTTTAATCTTTAAATTTGCATATAATAGCACCCTCGTCCATATATATGTATTAGGACATCTTATTATAAAAAGGAGGGTCATTATGGCAAGTCCTAAATTTTTAGTTTTTAAGTTAAAAGACCTTAGAATTCCTGCTCTTATCCTTTTAGTTGTAGTTGCCTTATTTATATTCTTAATCTTTAAGAATAAGACAACTCAAACCTTTGCTCCATCTGATGGTTACCAAGATGGAAAGTACATAGCCGGCATTACCTTATCTGATGCTGACATGGATTTAGTAGTGGAAGTACAAGGCAACAGTATTATTTCAGTTTCTTTATCAGGTTTAGATGAATCTTCATCTTCACTTTATAAAGACCTTATTTCAGGTATCAATTACATTAATACCTACGTAACTGCAACACAGTCTTTAGAGCTTCCTCAGAACGGAAATACAACAACAGCTACTATGCTACTTATGGATGCTGTAAAAGTAGCACTTTCTGATGATGCTAATACTTCAATTAGTACAACCTACGAAAAAGTGAATCTCACACCAAGTGATACACTTACTTCTGAAGTAAATACTGAAATGAATACTGATACGACTTTACTTGAAGCAGAAACTAATATAGAAGATATTTTCGTAGATGAATTCGAAGATTTCGATACTTCTACTGAAGTAACTAATGAATAATATTTTTTAATTTTCCTAGACTGTTTTTCAAACAGTCTTTTTTTATTTTTACAATATTTAATATATTATTTGTAATAATTATTATTTTTGATGTTTTTGTACATTAATTGTGTTAAAATGAATTCATGATATATAGGAGGTTTCACATATGAGAAAAAAATTATTGAAATCAACCAAAAAAAAGAAGCAAAAGCCAAAGATACATACTAAAATAAATTCCATTAAAACTAAATTTATTATTGCACTTATTAGTTTTGCATTAGTGCCATTTATCATTTTATGTGTATTCTATACATTCGTTGCTAAGAATGCACTTAGATCAACTAGTACTACTTTAAATTCAGAAATTGTTCAGCAAGTCACTAATAATATAAATACCCAGCTTTCTAGCGTAGAACAAGTTATCACAGGTATAGGCGCTACAGATATTTTAAACTCAAATCATTTAAAGAACTTAACTAGTTCCAATAAGAGTGAACAAACAGCTGCTATTCGTGGTATTAATGCACTGATGTCTGAGTCTAAAACATCTCTTAAAAATATAGGGGATATTGCTTTTATAGCAAGTAAACTTAAGCAAAGTATTGGCTCTATTTCACCCCTTACATCTGCTGATTTAAAGGAGATTTTACCTGAAAAGGATTCAAACTTCTATTGGGTGCAACCTGATAAGCTTCCTAAAGGTTATGCCATCGTTGCTAAGAATTTTACTGATATAAGAAATAATATGGATTTTTCTATTTATGTTAAATACAATTTATCTAGTATAACCAATTATATTAACTCTCTTTCACTTCTTAAGGACGCTCATGTTTATTTAACTAATGAAAATAATGACATCATTTTCTCAACTGAAGCTGACTGTACGACTTTAGCAGACCACATTCTAAATCGTTTAAATCAAGTTGAAGATAAATCGGGTTCATTTAGTCCTGAAAACTATCTTATCTCTTATGATACTTTATCAAATGGATGGAAACTTATTGTACAAACACCTTATGCTTCACTTACCGAAGAGCAGGATTCAGCATCTGTCATTGTTGCTATCTTCCTGATGACGCTGATATTATCTGCTGCTATTTTAGGTTATCTTTATGCAAGTAGCTTTTCAAAACCCATTATCAGGCTCATGAAGCTTATGAAAACTGCTGAAGAAGGTGATTTAACTGTATCTGCTCCTGTTAAAGGAAGTGATGAGATTGCTCAGCTTTGCTCAAGCTTTAATCATATGATGCATAAGATTAGAAAGCTTATCAATCAAACTCAGGATGTTATTACGGAAACATTAAATAGTAGTGAGATTCTTACTACCTCAACGACACAGTCTGTTTCTACTATTCAAGAATTAGCAGTTGCAGTCTCTGAAATTGCTCAAGGTACGACTACTCAAGCACTTGATGCGCAAAAGAGTACCCAAGATATGGCTATTCTTGCTAATAGCATGGAAAATGTAAATGAAAAAACAACTCATCTTCTTGCAAACACAGATGGTGCTAAGAGCCTAATTGAAACAGCCACTTCAACTATGCACTCTTTAACAACAACCATGAATTCCTCACTTGAAATGAGTAATAACATCTGTACAAGTATTGTAGAACTTAACGCACTAAATCAAAATATTGAAGATGTTATGAAACTTGTAGATAGCATCAGTGAAGAAACGAATTTATTAGCTCTTAATGCAAGTATTGAAGCAGCTCGTGTGGGTGAAGCTGGTAAAGGTTTTGCTGTTGTTGCTAATGAAGTCAGACGCCTTGCTGATGAATCTAAATCTTCTACTGTAAATGTTAGAACAACACTTTCTACTATTAATCAGAAAATGAATGAAACAGTTTCTTTGGCTGAAAAATCACAACAAATCATTAAAAATCAAGAACAAGTAGTAGGCGAAACTCATAAAGTATTCTTTAATATTGTTGAGATTCTCTCTATCATGACCGCAGAGCTTCAAGATGTTAGTGAAAATATTCACTCAATGCAAACCTTAAAAGAGATTATGGTGGGTCAAATCGACAACATTGCAAGTGTTACACAAGAATCTGCTGCTTCTACTGAAGAAGTAAGTAGCCTAGCAACAGAACAACATAATGTTATTTCTAAACTCTCTAACCTTTCTGAAGATCTTACCAAAAATATGGAAGCACTTAATCAAACGATTCAAGCCTTTAAAGTGTTTTAACGCTTAAAAAGCACATTCTATTTTTTAATAGAATGTGCTTTTTAATGAAAAAACTTACTTAAATATGTTTTTCATATCTAAGTAAGTTTTACTTTAAGCCTTCTTATCTAATGCTTCTAATACGACTTCTCTTTCTTTTATAAATTCTTCTATCATATGCACCGTACCTTCTACCCCCAATATACTACTATCTAAGCACATATGATAATTTAAATAATTTCCCCATTTTTCTCCTGTATAGTGATTGTAATAGGTACTACGTTTTTTATCAATTTTATGAAGATAGCTATCTACTTTATTAGAAGAGATACCATATTCGTTAATTGCACGCTTTTTCCTACTCTCTTTATCTGCGTAAATAAAAAGATTAATGATATCGCTTCGATCTTTTAAAATATAGTCTGCACATCTCCCTACAATGACACAAGACCCTTTTTTAGCTATACTCTTAATAATTTCAGATTGAATAATAAATAGTTTATCATTTAGAGGTAAATCAACTTGAGGTGAAACATAATTTCCAAACATGGAAACACTTGTGGCAATAGAATAAAGCAAGCTACTTGCTGCTGTTTCATCTACCTTTTCAAAAGCTTCCTGGCTCATACCACTTTTCTTAGCAGCCATCTCGATGATTTCTTTATCATAAAAAGAAATACCTAGCTTCTCAGCTAAAAGCTTTCCTATTATTCTTCCCCCACTACCATATTGCCTACCTATTGTAATAATTATTTTTTGTTTCATTATTGATTCCTCCTTTACTTATCACCTTACCTATAACAGCAATTTAAACAAGTATAAGCTAATACTAAAGTATAAAATATATACTTTGTATAAAATATTATAATATATTTTCTAAATATCTTCAATTATTATAATTATATTATCTATTTAATCTAGTGTGTCTATATTAAGCACAAAAAAGTGATAAGCATTGCTTACCACTTTTTTGTTCCTACCTTACTTAATTTATTTAGTTTTTTCTAGTTATTTTTCTAAAATAAGATGACGTAATTCACCAATCATGTATAGCGAACCAAATCCTATAACTTGCGCTTCGCTATGCTTATCCACCAAATCTAGTGCGCGCTCCAAGGCATTTTGAATCTTAGTATCAATATATACTTCACATGAATACTGTTTGATTTTTTCTGCTAAGACTTCTGCCGCCATAGCCCTTGGATTATTAGGCGTCGTTACAATTAGAACATCAAACTGAGGACAGATTACAGAAAGCATCTCATCTACTTCCTTATCTCTTAGAATCCCTATAATACCAATACTGTAACACTTCTTTAACTGGCTGATGGTTTGCGCTAAGCTCTTTATTCCATCTAAGTTATGTGCACCATCAATAAATATTTTAGGTTTACTTGACATCTTCTCAAAGCGTCCTGGCCATTTAGTCTTATAAATCCCCTTTTGAATCTGCTCATTACTAACGATTAGAACCTTCTTCTCTCTTAGCACCTCTATTACTTTAATTGCAATAGCACAATTATACGCCTGATGACTACCAATCATTTGGAGCTCATAGTGCGTATCACCTATTTTAAAAGTTGTTCCTTCCTCTTGTACAACTACATCTTTAATGCTATCTCGCCTCATCCACTCTATGTGTGCACCTTCCTTATGGCACGCGTCATCGATGACTTTCATAACCTCTTGTACTTGTTCTGGTGCAATAACTAGACCATTTGGTTTAATAATGCCTGCCTTTTGTGTTGCAATATCAGCTAGTGTACTTCCTAAGAAGTCCTTATGATCTACTGAAATTTTAGTAATGACAGAGACTAAAGATTTGCTAATCACATTAGTCGCATCTAGCAGCCCACCTAATCCTACTTCTAAAATCACGAAATCTACTCTTTTTTTATAGAAATATAGAAGCGCTAGAGCTGTTAGCAGCTCAAATCCTGATAGTTCGATGCCTTTTTCCTGTAGTACCTTAATATGAGGCTCCATATGCTCCATATAATCAATAAGCTCTTTATCTAAAATCATCTCATCATTAATGCGTATGCATTCATTAGGCACTTCAAAATAGGGTGAATTAAAGCATCCTACTGTATAACCTGCTTGTTGCAGAATCTGACTGATAAATTGACTGACAGATCCCTTTCCATTGGTTCCTGTAATATGAATGATTTGAAGGTGCTCATCAGGATGGTTCAGTCTCTCCATTAACGCGCTAATCTGCCTAAGTCCTAACTTAATCTCTTTTCCATTGACACCTTCTAGATAAGTTAATACTTCTTCCCTTGTCATGACTATCTTTCCCTTACACTTCTAGGAATGGCATGTATGATACTATAAATCACAATGACTTGTAGTGGGACATCTATTAGGCTCTTAAAAATACGTACTGAAATAGATGCTACCATTGGAATATTATATAGTTGTAATAGCCATATAGGAGTTAACATTAGATTAATGGCTATGTAATTAATACATGCAATAAAAATTAACTTATCAATAGAATAGAAGCCCTCATGATTTGAATAGATTTTTTTAAGTTTGACTACTACAAAGCTTAATGCAATAACTAATACAATCATTAGTATCGAAAGAACAATATTAATGGGCATTCCCATAATCGTTATGACTTCATCTAGTTCGTAAATCCCAATGAAGTTAATATAAATTAAAGCCCCTATAAGAGCAACGCCTGCTAAAATCTTATTCATCTTATCAAAGGCAATAGATACTTGTTTTTTTCTTATTAGGTAAAATACGACTCCTGGAATAAAACCTACTAGCATTGCATTTAAAGTAAATCCAAAATGATATGCTCCTGAAGAAGCAAGTATAAAGCTAATAATATCACTTGCAAAACCTACCATAGCACCATATATAGGACCAAATAAGCTGCCTGCTAAGAAAATAGGGACTTCTGATATTGAAAAACGTACCGATGGAAAACCAAAAAGTGGGATGTAAAACCTAAACTGAGCTAGAATCACACTAATAGCTACAAATAACGCAGAAGCGACTAGATGAAAAACATTTGCATTCATAGGCCTAGCTTTTGGGCTTCTGCCACGTAGCCATATTGCTAATGTAATGCCCAATAAAAGAATAAGAAGTAATAAAATAGAGTTTTGTTGCATAAAAAAACCTCCTTAAATTTTAATAAGGAGCTTGGTGTTCAAAACAATTTTATTATGTCTATTCAACAATAATAATATTGCAGTGAATGCAA
>JAHLFQ010000170.1 GCA_018883705.1 Candidatus Cellulosilyticum pullistercoris | reverse complement strand
GTAGTATGGTATTCAGCAGGTGGTGGTTTCACATCAACAGAAATCATGTTAGAAGAAGTTAGTAACGCATTAGAGTTATAAGAATAAGTACACAAAAAGGTTAAAAGGCAAAAGTCTTTTAACCTTTTTTTATATGAGTTAAAAGATTAAGAAAATATAATTTAAGTGAATATTAAGACAAAAGTAATTTTATTGTAATCAATTTATGATAAACTAGTATTTGTTTAAAGGCTTTTATTAAAGTATTAATAGAAATGGGGAGATAATCGGTGAAAAAAATCATTTATTAACGAACTTTTAAAGGTGAGTAAAACAGGTGCGGTTTTAATTACGGGAAGCGATGAAATACTAACAAGAGAAAAAGCAGCTGTGCTCATAGTAAACTATTTAGGATATGAAGCAATTGCAAAAAAGCAAAATAATCTTTTTAAAGATGTCACTTCTTCACAAGGTGAAATCAGCTTAGTGAGTCAATTGGGTCTAATGAATGGTTTAGGTAGTGGCTTGTTTCAGCCCAATGGCAAAGTAACGGTGAGCCAAGGAAGTCTCATTATAAACCGTATAAAAAACAAGTTAGAGACACCCATTACATGGAAACATGCTTTTTATGCCATTCAGTCAAGCAGTCAAAAAGAATGGATTAAAGGTTATGATGCTGTTAGCTTTGGATGGTCACAGTTAGAAAGAGATGCAAATAACAACTTTATGATAAGTATAAGTAATACTGAAAATGATTTTAAAGTACCAGTAGGCTTTGAGGCACCTATGGATTTTGCTAAAGCAAATGGTGTAGAAACTTACTTGATGGTATACTTTGAAAATAAAGGGATGTTGGCAAAATCATTTTTAGAAGATGAATTACAACGGGCTAGTGTGATTAGTCAGTTAGTAAGCCTATCACAAGGTATGACTAAAGATGGGGTAACAAGAGCATTTGATGGCGTGACTATAGATTTTGAGCAATTTTTAAGTAGCGATTTGAAGGGATTATATAATACTTTCATTAAGGAATTAAAATCAGCTCTGCAAAAGGAAGGTAAAAAGCTAAATGTGGCCGTACAGCCTACCTTGTATTTTAAAGGTTATGATTATAAAGGAATAGGGGAAGCAGCAGACCATATTATCTTAATGGCACATGATTATGGGGCCATAACCTTAACTGAATTAGAAAGGCAGATGGGGATAACGACAACGCCACTTACACCTATTAAAGAAGTATATGATGCACTTTATGAGGCGGGATTAAGTATCTCAGATAAAAGTAAGATAGCACTTCAGTTTTCTTTTGCAAGCTTGCAGTGGCAGAGTCAAAATAACCAAGTCATTAACAGCCGTGCTTATACGCCATCCTATGATAAGATTGAAGCAAGATTAAGTTTAAGTGGCAGCATGAAACATTTTGATCATTACTTACAAAGTACTTATGCAACCTATGAAGAAAATGGCATTCAGAACATAATATGGTATGAAGACATAAATAGTATTCATTCAAAAATAGATTTAGCAAAACTAATGGGAATTACGAGTGTATCTTATTGGCGACTAGGTATCATTCCAGAGGCCTTTAATCCATTAAGCTAAAGGAAATATATAAATAGTCATATAAATAAAATAATATGTTGAAATTACATATAAATTGAAATACAATAGGACTTGGGTCGAGTACCTATGCTAGCAGAGGTGACAGAAATTCTAGATTTAAGTCCTTTTCTCTGCAGCAATCTCAAGTGGTTTTCAAATACTTACATAAGAAGTCACGTTCATGAAATATACTAGATTCTTTGGTTAAAATGACCTCTAGTATGAGAAGTGAGCGTGATTTTTTTCATATTATAATTGACCTCTAAGCTAACGAGTAGAGAAGTTATAAATATATAAGCATTGACAAGGTTAGAGGTGCATTGTACGATAGATATATCGATAAATTTAGATATGAGGTGATAAGATGGAAAAAGGATATGAAAAGACTGCTAAGGTATTTAAAGCTTTTTGTGATGAAAATCGTTTAATGATCTTAGAGATGCTTCAATCTGGTGAAAGGTGTGCTTGTGAGTTATTAGAAGAACTTCACATTGGACAATCTACATTATCACATCATATGAAAATACTTTGCGATTCTGGTATTGTAAGAAGCCGTAAAGAAGGAAAATGGACCTATTATGCCATTAATGAGGAGGTCACAGAACTAGCAAAGAAACTATTAATTCAAGTGACATCTGTAGAGGCGTATCCAAAAGTGCGTTTAGGAAAATGTGAGTAGCCATCGGAAGATGGTTTTTATATGAAGAATATATCGATAAAAATAGATGTGTGAAGGGAGATAGAATATAAGACAATTATGAAGAAGATAGACTTAACTAAGGGAAGTGTCATGAATGTTTTAATAGCCTTAGCCTTACCGATTATGGGAAGCTCACTTTTGCAGTTTACTTATAATTTGGTAGATATGCTTTGGGTTGGGCATTTGGGAAGTGATGCAGTAGCTAGTATTGGTTCTTCAAGTTTTTTTACTGGGCTAGGCTATGCAATAAATGCTTTAATTATGATAGGTACAGGAATAAAAGTATCTCATTGTATGGGGAAAGAAGATGCAGAAGGTATTAAAGAATATATTCATACTGGAATGATGCTAAATGTAGTTGTAGGTTTATGTTATGCTGTAATACTTATTGGTTTAGGTCAATCCCTGATTGGATTTTTGCAGCTTAATAATCATGAAGTAGCATCTAATGCGTATTTTTATTTGGCATGGAGTGCCCCTATGCTTTTCTTTGCATTCTTTAATAACCTATTTTCAAGGATTTTTGCAAGTCTAGGTAATACCAAAAGTGCACTTAAAATTAATGTAGTAGGCATTATGGTAAATATTATATTAGACCCTATTTTAATTTATATTATAAAATGGGGTGTAGTAGGTGCAGCGGTAGCTACTCTTATTGCAAATATCATTATGTTTATTATGTATTTAAGAGTAGGTAAAGATTTATTTGTTTTTCAGTTTAAGAAAAAAGTAGATTTAAATAAAATAAGAGAAATTACTCAATTAGGAGCTCCTATTGCTTTCCAAAGAATTTTATTTACCTTAATCAATATTATGCTAGCCAAAATGATTGCTACATTTGGTGCGGATGCTGTAGCAGCTCAAAAGATTGGTTTACAAATAGAATCTGTTACATACATGGTAACAGGTGGTTTAAATGGTGCGGTGGCCAGCTTTATTGGGCAAAACTACGGAGCCAAAAAATATGATAGACTTCATAGAGGTTATCATATAGCCTTAGGTATAGGTATATTCTATGCTGCTTTAAGTACACTCATTTTTTGGATCTTTCCAAAGCAATTAGCAGGATTATTTGTGAGAGAGCAGACAACAATTGCTATTGCAGCAGGCTACTTACGTATTATTGCCTATTCACAAATCTTTAATGCTATGGAGATGGTATCAAATGGATTCCTAACAGGTATAGGAAAGCCTAAGATCCCTTCTTATGTTAGTATGATTTTTACTGCATTAAGGTTACCTATGGCGTATTTTTGTATACGATATTTAGGCGTAGAGGGCATTTGGTGGAGTATTACTTTATCAACAACTCTAAAGGGAAGTATACTTGTGGGCATTTATCTATTTAGGATACGAAGAAAATTAATCGAAAGTTAATCAGTATATAGAATATTAAATAAAAATTGAATGAAAATTAAATGAAAATCGAATGAAAATAATAATGAGGAGAATTGATGATGAAAAAATTAAAAGTTGCTTTTGTATGCGTGCATAATTCATGTAGGAGTCAAATGGCAGAAGCCTTAGGAAAAGCTTTAGCTGGAGATGTTTTTGAGAGTTATTCGGCAGGAACAGAGGTTAAGCCACAAATTAATCAAGATGCGGTAAGAATAATGAAGGAATTATATCATATTGATATGAATGAAACGCAATATAGCAAATTACTTAAAGATATACCAGAGGTTGATATTGTCAT
>JAHLFQ010000169.1 GCA_018883705.1 Candidatus Cellulosilyticum pullistercoris | reverse complement strand
CTCTTACAAGTGAGGATTTTATTCAACTTTCAAATGAAATTACTGATGTCTTTTATCGTTATATGGTGGAGTATGGAAATATTCCAAGTGGAGACCTTGTATTTACTTCTTTTATGCTAGATGGTAATAGTTACTTCGGCCTTTTAAAGCTTAACTATAAAGAAGAATATACACATTTTGTTGAACAAGTTGATGGAACAGTTGTTACACGTATCATTAAAAATAAAGGTATTTTCCCTGCTGCAAGTAAACAGGTAGATGAAGGCCTTATTGTTTCTACAGACAGCTTAAAAGCATTTTTATTAGATAATACAAAGAGTAAGTACCTTTCATTAATGTTTGACTTAGAACCTGCATTATCCATCAAAGAAACTGTAAAGGTTATCGAAACGGTAGCAAGCAAAGTCATTGAAGAACATTATGACAATCCAATTAATGCCATGACCGAACTAAAAAACAACATTTCTGAAAGCATTGCTAGAACCCAGACCATTCCTGTTCAAGAAATAATGGAACAAACCTTTGGAAACGATGAGGAGGTATTTGAGAGTTGTATGCAGCAAGTTGAAGAATTCGGACTTAAAGAAACCAAAATTGAGGTAACAGATTCAAAAATTAGTAATAAATTTAATTCACAAAAGCTTAAAACAGATACAGGTATTGAAATCAAATTTCCCACCCATCTATTTAAAGATCCTGACTTTATTGAAATTATTAATGAGCCAAATGGTACTCTATCTATTATACTTAAAAATATCTCTCAAATTATCAATAAATAGCTTAATTAAAGTAAAAGAAGAACTATGAGGAAACATCCTTCATAGTTCTTCTTTTACTTTTCAATCAATCGAATTCAACTTTCCAATCTTGTTCTGGTGTATGAATAATAAGATATGCTAAATTAAATTGATCGTCCATAATATCAATTTTATATTCGAAATAAATATCATTGTCCTTTTTACTCATAAAAAGATAACTACCATTTTCTTTATCTTCTATTTCATCACAAATATCTTCGTAAATCTCCTGACCACTTACATAAGCTGGATAACCTGCTGATTTAATTCGATTTTCTATTGCTTTATAAAATGCTTTCATAATTTTTCCTTTCCTTGGGATATTTAAATGATTACTATTATTTTAGCTTAAAATAAATTGATTTGTCTTCATTAATCGTTGAGTGCCAAAACACTATCATTTTATTTCTATTTTCTCTACTTTTACTTCATCGTGCTCAAACACAAGACAAGCCATTGTTACAGGTAATCCAAAACGACGTTTACCACAACTTCCTGGATTAAGCCATATCCTGTTTGCCTCTTTAACACAGTTATATTGGTGCGAATGACCGTAAATAACAAAATCAATCTCATTCAGTGTTTTAGGGACATCTTTTTTTTGATGTACAATATAAAAATTTTTTCCTCCTAAATTGACACATAAATGATCTGGTAATGCTTCAGCCCACTGTCCCTTATCATTATTTCCTCTCACAATATAAAGGGGTGCTATTTGTGAAAGAACCTCTATGATTTCAGGTGTATTAATATCACCAGCATGCACAATAGCATCACACCTCTTTAGATGTGCTATGACCTCATCTCTTAATAAGCCATGACTATCTGAAATAACGCCAATCTTATACATTTATCTATTACCTTCTCTTCTATTTGATAAGACTTATTTTATTATTATGCCATAAATTAGTAGCAACATGCTATAAAAAATGTATTTCCTCCACGTGAACTATATCCTGTTTCTTAAACAAGCACAATTTATCTTGGATTTCATATTTTATAATATAGACATTTTATATCAGCTGGAGGAGTAAATCATGAATAAACTCAATGTTTCTATTGTAGGTGGCGACTTACGCTTTGTAAGACTTGCCCAAATTTTATGTCAAAAAGGGATTAACGTTTCTGTTTATGGTCTGTGTCATCCAGATTTACCAAAAGAAGCTAGAGTCTGTGATTCGCTTAGTGAAATTAAAGACTGCCCTTTTATTATAGGTCCAATTCCTTTTTCGAAAGATGGCAAATGCATCTATACGCCTATGTGTAATAGCTATGTTTCTATAGAACAATTTTTCTTAGTAGCTGCTAATAGTTTTGTTTTAGGCAGTGTACTTAATCCTAATATGAGAAAACTTTTTGAAAAGTATCATGTAAAATATTGTGATATTTTTGATATGGATGAAATTGCTATATTAAATGCTATTCCTACTGCGGAAGGTGCCATACAGTATGCTATGCAAAATAGCGAAATTACTTTGCATAATAGTAAGTGTCTCGTTCTTGGATATGGGCGTTGTGGTAAACTACTAGCTTATAAACTACATGCCTTGGGTGCCAATGTTTCTGTAGAAGCACGTTCAACGACAGATTTATCTTTTATCAGCACCTATGGTTATCGACCTATTCCACTAGATGACCTTAAACTTTATCTTCACGAATTTGATTTTATTTTTAATACAATACCCGTAAAATTTCTGGATGCTTCCTTTATTGATTTATTTAATCCAGAAGTGGTCTATATTGAACTCGCCTCTACACCAGGTGGTATAGATATTGAGTATTGTCAAAATAAAGGAATTCATCATGTTCCAGCACCAAGTTTACCAGGAATTGTTTCCCCTAAAACTGCAGCTGATATTCTTTATCAATGTCTTTTAATCAACTTACGTAATCAGGGGGCTATACTATGAAAGAACTAGACGGACTCAACCTTGGCGTTGCATTATGTGGCTCATTTTGTACATTTGCTAAGGCCATTAAAGCTATAGAAGATCTTACACAACTTGGCATTAACGTTTTCCCTATTATGTCTTTTAATGCTTATGAAATCTCTACAAGATTCGGGGAAGCTAGTGACATTATTTCTCGAATCGAAACCATTACTCAAAAGAAAATTATTCATACCCTTGCAGATGCAGAACCCTTAGGTCCTAAAAATATAATAGATGCGATTCTTATTGCACCTTGTACGGGTAATACACTTGCAAAACTTAATTTTGCAATTACAGATACACCTGTTCTACTTGCTACAAAATCTTTAATGAGAAATGGTAAGCCTGTTATTCTTTCTCTAGCAACTAATGATGGATTAGGATCAAATTTAAAGAATATAGGTGGTTTATTCAATAAGAAAAATGTTTACTTTGTACCACTAGGTCAAGATGATCCGATAAAAAAACCTTATTCACTCGTTTCAGATTTCTCTCAGATTCAAAATACGCTTTCTATGGCACTATCTGGTAAACAAATTCAACCAGTACTCATCACTTACTAAGCATAAGCAAGGAGATTAAGTACTCTACGTATCTCCTTGTTTATGCTTTTTTTAATCTATTGATTCTATTGCCTAATCACTTAAAGTTGTGATACTTGTATTTATCCGTTAGATATATTATACCATCTATACATATGCTGCGATAAAAACGCTAAAGTCTTGAATTATCCACTAAAAATAGATATAATTTTTATAATATATAATCATTTTAAGGAGAATATTATGTCAAGTAAACGAGATGTCACTAGAATCATTGTGAGCACGTTTTTTAGCTTGATCCTACTCATCACAGGCCTATGGATTGGATATAAGGTAGCATGCTCTTCCTACGCCTACACCAAAAATATGATTGAATCAGAAGCAGCAAGGGTGACAAGTAATGAGGTATCTAAAATGAATTGGATGATCATATAATTTATAAACCACCACATCAAGTGGTGGTTTAATATTGGCAGCATTTATTTTACGCTTGTCTTTAGAAGTTTTACTATAATTTATCTTACATACTATGCTTTTTAATTCATTTTTCTTTCTTAAATACGATCAATTCATATAAATCATTTAATAAAACCCAAAAATATACAAACAAAAGTATAAATTGCATCATTAGGGGACTACGTGCTATACTTAACAAAGCTTAAGAATGGGAACTTATTCATATCATTTATACGCTATTATTTACTTAAGTATTTTACAAACCTTGTATTTTAAGGGATTGTATGTTACTATTCACTTTATATTGACATAAGAAAATAGTTTAGAAAGGGTCTTTAGATGAGTGAAATTAGTTATAGTTACATTGTTGAATATATTAGAGCGCTACATACAGTGCCTAACTCTTCTATCTTAGCAGAAATAGAAACACAAATTGCATCTGAAGCAGAAACTTGGCCAATTATTAAACCTGAAGTTGCTGATTTCATGCGTGTACAACTCTCATTAATTAAGCCTAGTACAATACTGGAAATTGGAACAGCTGTAGGTTATTCATCTATTTTAATGAGTGAATATTTAAATAAAAATGGTAAAATTACTACTCTAGAACGTTTCCCTTATATGATTCAAAAAGCAACTAAAAATATTAAGAGAGCCGGTCTTGAAAAAACTATCGAAATTATTGAAGGCGATGCCGTAAATACTCTTCTTACACTGCCATCAGCACATTATGATGTTGTATTTATGGATTGTGCAAAAGGCCAATATATTAATTTTTTACCAGAATGTATTCGTGTACTTAAGCCAGGTGGTCTACTCATTACAGATAATGTTCTTCATAAAGGAAGTGTTGCAAAATCTCGTTATTTAATAGATCGTAGACAAAGAACAACCCATTCTAGGCTTAGAGATTTTTTATGGACTATCATGCATTCAGATGAACTTGTTTCAACTGTTATGCCAATAGGCGATGGTGTTGCACTAAGTTATAAAATTGGAGGAAATACAAATGAGTCATAATAAAAAAGTAGAGCTTCTTGCTCCTGCAGGAAGCTTAGAAAATTTAAAAGTTGCTGTACTATATGGTGCAGATGCTGTTTATATTGGTGGAAATAAATATGGCCTTCGTGCTAAGGCTAAAAACTTTACAGATGAAGAAATGAAAGAAGGTATTAAATTCGCTCATGCCCATGGTGTTGAAGTTTATGTAACTTGTAATATTTTTGCACATCATCAAGATTTTGAAGGCATGCGTGAATACTTCTTATACTTAGAGTCTATCGGCGTGGATGCTTTAATTGTTGCTGATCCTGGTGTCTTTAGTATTGTTCGTGAAACAGTACCTAACATGGAAGTGCATATCTCTACACAAGCGAATAATACAAACTATCATACTGCCCTCTTCTGGGTAAAACAAGGTGCCAAACGTATTGTAACAGCACGTGAACTTTCCTTTGCTGAAATTAAAGCTATGCATGATAACTTACCAGAAGACGTTGACTTAGAATCATTTGTACATGGTGCCATGTGTATGGCCTATTCTGGTCGTTGCTTATTAAGTAATTACTTAACAGGAAGAGATGCAAACCATGGTGAATGTGCACAACCTTGTCGTTGGAAATATAACGTTGTTGAAGAAACACGCCCAGGTGAATATATGCCAGTTGAAGAAGATGAACGTGGTACTTATATTTATAATTCACGTGATCTATGTATGATTGAGTACATTCCAGAACTCATTAATGCGGGTATTTACAGCTTTAAAATTGAGGGGCGTATGAAAACACCACTTTATGTTGCGACTGTTGTAAAAGCATATCGTGAGGCCATTGACGCATATCTTCGTGATCCTGCAGAATTTGAGGCAAAGAAAGATTATTTCTTACGTGAAGTAGGTAAGGCAAGTCATCGAGAATTTACAACTGGTTTCTATGAACATAAACCAACCGATAAAGATCAAACTTATACACACAACTCTTACGTACGTAATTATGATTTTTCTGGTGTTATTAGAAATTATGACGAAGCTACTCAAATGGTTACTGTTGAACAACGCCGTAAGTTTTCAGTAGGTGATAGCTTAGAAATTCTGATTCCACAAGGTGATTTTATCCCAGTAACTATTCATGAATTATTTGATGAGGATGGTAATGCTATTGAATCTGCACCTCATCCTAAGCAAATTGTACGCTTTAAGTGTGAAGCCAATGTACCTGTCCCATCTATCTTAAGAAAATTTGATCAAACTAAGTTTAATGACTAATGACCTGATATTATCGTATTTAATCAAGCTAAAATTTATATAAAAAACAGTTCTTCTTTATAAGAACTGTTTTTTTGTTTGCTTTAAACTTATTAACCCTAATCAAAATAACTTTAATAAATAAGAAAATGTACGCGCACCATTTATAAATCTCCCACATACACTAATTATGAGCCCTTTTCTTACGGAGGTGCACTTTATTATGCTCCCACTATTTTGTTTTTCTTATTTTAGTAATATTTCTTCCTTTCCACAGCCTCTTTCCGCTGAAGAGGAAAAGTATTATTTAGAACGTTATCAGTTAGGTGATGATACTGCTAAAAATATACTTATTGAACGGAATCTTAGACTAGTAGCCCATATTGTAAAAAAATATAATAATGTTAGTAATGATATGGATGATCTCATCTCCATAGGTACCATTGGACTCATTAAAGGTATTACTTCTTTTGATCCAAATAAGTGTACTAGGCTTGCTACCTATGCCGCTCGCTGCATAGAAAATGAGATATTAATGAGTATTCGTGCCGGACGTAAACAGCGCTACGAAACCTCACTGCATGCACCTATAGGGATGGATCAAGAAGGTAATGAAATCAGCCTTCTTGATATTTTATGTACCGAAAATGATACTATTTTTGATCAAGTAGATTTAGATATTGAGGTTAGAAAATTATATCAACATATTCGTGATGCTCTAAAGACTAGAGAAAAAGAAATTCTTATTTTAAGATATGGTCTCAATAATCAAGAAGAAAAAACACAAAGAGAAATCGCTGAAATTATGGGAATTTCCCGCTCTTATGTATCTAGAATCGAAAAGAAAGCATTAAAAAAATTATACCGTGAACTCCAGAAGAAAGACACATAAATGATACATTAAATATGCACTCTTACTATAGAATGATTTATCAAATATCATATATACCTTTAGTATCATCTCATATGTTTATATACAAGCTAGATATATGATATTTCAATAATTAAAAAGATAGCAAAGTAAACTATTAGGTTTACCTTGCTATCTTAAGTTTTAAACTTCCATTATAATTGGTAAAATCATTGGACTACGTTTAGTTTTTTGCCATACAAATTCTCTTAAATCATCTTTTACAATGGTTTTAATTTGAGACCACTCTACAATGTGTTTATCTTCACAACGATTTAATGCTTTTCTTACTACAAATTTAGCTTCTTCCATAAGATTTTCAGCTTCACGTACATATACAAAGCCACGTGAAATGATATCTGGTCCAGCTACAACAATACCTGATTCTTTTTCAAGTGTCATAACAACAATTAAAAGACCATCTTGTGAGAGATGTTTTCTATCACGAAGAACAATATTTCCTACATCTCCTACACCAAGCCCATCTACAAGAACTTGACCTGATGGTACATTACCCACTACTTTAATCTGATCTGAACCAAGTTCAATCACTTCGCCAATAGATGGAATAACAATATTATTTCGTTTCATTCCAAGTTCCATTGCTAGCTCAGTATGCTTTTGTAAGTGACGATATTCACCATGTACTGGAATAAAATATTTTGGTCTAATAAGTGTATGAATGAGTTTAAGCTCTTCTCTTGCAGCATGTCCTGATACGTGAGTATCTTCACGAATAACTTTTGCACCCTTTTTAAAAAGCTCATT
>JAHLFQ010000022.1 GCA_018883705.1 Candidatus Cellulosilyticum pullistercoris | reverse complement strand
TGTAAATAATGCACTAAATTTTCCGTATCTTAACTCACATACTAAAGAATTATTATTCCTATCATCAAATGAAATAGAGGATTTAGGTGCTAAGCAAGTCATACTTAATCCTCCTAATACTAATGTATCTTGTTGCTTTAGCTCATAAACTGGTATATTTTTATAACGACATAAATTTAGAAATTTTTGAAGTAAATCTGAATCATCTGCTGCAGAAATAAAAGCTTTATTTATTTCTATATTGCTATCTAATAGTTCAATAAGCCCACCAATATGATCTGCATCTGAGTGACTTACAAAAACAGCTTCAACCTCTCTCTTCCCTCTATATTTTATATACTGTTCTACAGTCCGTCCTTTCCCGAAATTTCCACCATCTACTACAAGTATCTGCTTACCTGGTGTTTCAATCACCGTACTATCTCCCTGCCCAACATATAATAAAGTTATTTTTAGAGTGGATGTACTAAGAAAATTCATTAATTGATAACTACATCCAATGAGTATTACCCCTTTTAAAAGTTGGCTTTTCTTCAAGTATCCAAAACAAAAAGCTCCTAATAAAAAGACCATTCCACTATAAAGGATAAAGAGCATCAGATTAGGTCTTCCAGTACATAATGTGGAAAATGGTACCTCCATTAGCCGACCTGTGATATATTCTATAGTACCCAATATTTTCTCAAGACATCTAGCAATAAAAGCTGCAATAGGTATGTGCATCACATGCAAGATAAGACTCATCCATCCGCCTATAATAATCCAAGAAAAAATAGGGATAACTACTAGATTAATAAGGCTAATCAAAAAAGGGATTTCAAAAAAGTGATAACTCAAAATAGGCCATGTTAATAGTTGTATACTTAGCCACATGAATAGATTCTTTTGCCACTTAGCATATCGCCAATCTCCTGTCCTTTCTTTTTCTTCTATTATATTTAAACAAATAAAAATACCCAATACAGCTGCAAAAGAAAGCTGGAACCCTGCTTGATAAAGTTGATAAGGTGATGCAATTAAAATAAGAAGTGCTGCTAATGCTAGACTTGTAAGTCCATCTTCTTCTTCCCATAAGCAACGTCCTAAGTATAAAATACTTGCCATGATACTTGCCCTTATTGTAGAAGGCCCATTACCACTAATAAACGCATATCCCCATATCCCTCCTATAATCAATAAATACCTGAAGTTATAGGGTAAGGGAACCAGATATAGTAGGAACATTAATAAACTTGCCATAACACTTACATGAAACCCAGAGATACACAACACATGGCCAATCCCAGATGAATTATACAAAGACTCTGTTTGCTTATCAAGTAGTGTATCATCGCCTAATAATGCTGCTTCCATAATGCCTACTTTTTCTTTAACATATAATATTTCCAGCTGTTTATTCAAAAACATTCTTAATCGTTCATCAAGTGTGTCCTTCTTCTCATACCTCATTAACTCTATCTCTTTAAATGTAGCTACAACATTTTGTGATTTTAAATAGGTAACATAATCAAAATCACTTGGATTCATTTGAGGTTCATCCATAAGGCGCTCTGCTTTTACTTTAAGATAATCGTTAGGCGTAAACAAAACTTCTTTATTCATACGCAATTGTATATTACTTTTTAAATCATACTTTGTATTAGCTTCTTTATAACTAACAGATTTAATGGTCACCCATTGGTAATAATCTGTTTCTCTTACTTTACTTACAACTCCTTCTAACTCATATAGTATATTGGGCTGAATTAAATGAGATTCTAAATGAATGGGTGCATATAAGAAAACACTTATACTTAGCACAATACAAACTATTATTATAAGCATATTTTGAAGACCATAATAAAAACCATAACCCACTATCATCATGAAAGTAACTATGGCTATATAAAAAAGAGAACTATATTTCTGTTGTAGAAATATAGTTCCCCCAACTATGCCTATTATCCATCCCATTACTACATGTATAAGTGGCCTATTCCATTTATGAATGCATTTCTTCCTCACTAATATAGTTCTCACTTCTTTCAAAGGTATCTGTAAAATCTATATCAGATGTGAATTCTACATCGCTTTTCCCATCAACAAAAATAACAACTTTTTTGATCTGTGGCTCAGAGGTTAATGAATTAACAATAGAATAAACCATCAGTTCTTTATCTCTATCATTTTCAAAAAACTTAGATTTTGGATCAAAGGATATATCAATTTGACACACGCCATTAGTCGTTCTTGCATCATTGACTTTCATGTCACTTGGTACAGTTCTTGAAAGTGTATCAGAATTAGGTCCTTTAATCAGTTCTTCTAATATAGTTTTCTCTACTGCATTTGGATTACTTACACGTACGCTATGTTCTTCTTTTACCAATTTACCTTCCTCATTAGCAAAATATACAGATAAAGTATACGGTATAGTTGCAGGATTAGGGTCAAGTATATCTTTGTTAATATTGCTTGGATAAACAGTTCCCACCAATCTCCCCGTAGCTGTCGTCAATGGCGTTTCTTCTATATAAAAATTAACACCATCAATAAAATCAAGTTCTGCTAAAGAATAAACAAGAGATGCTCTCATCCCTATCTTTTCTACTGCAGTTAGATCATTATAGGCTTCACTAAAGTGAATGGTTACCACACGGTCTTTAATCCCCTGACTTTCAATAGGCATCTCTGGTCCTGCCTGAAACGTCGTTGTCACCGAGCTTTTATTGTCTTTTAAACGGGTAATAATATACTTAACTTTTTCTTGATTATCTTGTAATTTAGTAAATTCTTCTGGAAGTGCCTCACTTACAAGTATATTTCTTGTTGTATCAAAAAAATAAAGCTTCTTATTACTTATTAATTTATTGTCCATTGTTTCACAACCTGCAAATACAATAAGTAATAACATAAAAAATAAGATAGTGCATATGCCTCTTCTTTTCATTACTTTGTGCCTCCTTCCCACACATGTCTCAGTGGAATTTGAGCACTAAATGTAGAACCTTTTCCTTCTTCACTTTCAACCACGATAGAACCATTATGCATGACAATTGTCTTATAGGTAATGGCTAATCCAAGGCCAGTTCCACCTGTTTCTCTATTTCTTGTTTTATCTGTACGATAAAAACGTTCAAATATACGTGATTGTTCCTCTTTGGCAATCCCAATTCCAGTATCTTGTACTGTAATAATGGCATCTTGTAAATCCCCTTGCAAAATAACAGTTACTTCTCCACCCTCTGGTGTATACTTAATCGCATTTTCAACTAAATTAGTTAGAGCTAAACTTAGTTTGACCATATCAATTTCAGCTATTACTTCTCGGTGACTTTCATAAATAAGATTTATATTTTTTTTCTTTGCCAATGGCGCTAAACGTTTTAATAAATTCTGTATCATCTCATTTAGATTAACTTCTGTAATATTTAAAGGAATCTCTCTTTGATCAAGCCTTACTAAGGTTAATAAATCTGAGATAATACTATTTAGACGATCTACTTCTGAGTTAATATCCTCGAAAAATTCTTTATACATTTCAACTGGTACATCCTCTTGAAACATGAGTGATTCCGTTAAAACTTTAATTGAGGAAAGCGGAGTCTTAAGCTCATGTGACACATTGGATACAAACTCTTGCCTAGATTGTTCAACTCGTTGAAGTTGCTCGGCCATATGATTAAAAGCATTACCTAGTTCTGCTATTTCATCATTACCTACTACATTGACTTTCTGATCAAGTTGACCATTTGTAATTTTTTGAACGAATTTCATTAGCGTTTTAAGTGGTTTTGTAATAAAAGATGATGTTGCAAAGCTCATTAATCCAGCTAAAAGAGCAATTATCAAAGAAAGTAAATTAACCTGTGACTTCAAATCTTTAATAGGCAGGAAAACATCTTCTATCGAAGTTACCAATACAACTGCACCTACTACGACCTTCTTATCTTTATCTAAAACAGGTACAGACGCGATCATGACAGGCAGATCTTCATACTTCTCGGCAGCTTTCTGGTTATTTAGAGCTGAAAGTACTGTACTATTCATAAGTGTCATATTAATGGCTGCATCACTTGAATCCATTACAACAAATCCTGAAGCATCTACTACTAAGACACGACCATTATTTTCATTACTTTTATTAGTAATGAGCGCTTTAAATAAACTACTATTACTATTATCTACTAAGTAATTTTCTTCCTTAATCTGTGTCGCAATCATATTGGCTTGTTTTATTTTAGCCTCTTTACTTTCTTCTAAATAATAACTCTCCATGCGCTCAAGTAATACTGATGAAAAAAACATAAGCGGAATATAGCTCACAAGAAAAAATAAAATAAGAAGGCGCCATCTTAAACTATGAAACCATTTCATCTTAATCTTTAAAATAGTAACCAACCCCCCATTTTGTATAAATATATTCAGGTTGTCCAGGATTTGGCTCTATTTTCTCACGTAATCTTCTTACATGAACATCTACAGTACGTACATCTCCAGGATATTCTTTGCCCCAAATTGTATCCAGTAATTGATCGCGACTATATACTTTGCCTGGATGCATTGCAAACAGTTCTAACATATCAAATTCTTTAGCTGTTAAATTCATTTCTTGATTCTTTATAAAAACACGTCTGCTGCTAATTTCTAATCTTAAATCACCTACTTCGATTGTTTTCTTTTGTGGAACTTTCTCAATATGTTGTGAGCGTCGTAAAATAGCCTTAATACGTGCCTTAAGCTCTAAAATATTAAAAGGTTTCGTTACATAATCATCAGCGCCATATTCAAGCCCCATAATTTTATCCATATCCTCACCTTTTGCTGTGAGCATAATGATTGGCAAATTTGAAAATTCCCTAACAAGTTGACACACTTGTAACCCATCATACTTAGGTAGCATCACATCTAAGATCATAGCATCATATTTGTTATTCTTTACACTATTAAGTGCTTCTTCTCCATCATAAGCAGTATCTACTGTCCATCCTTCTTGTTCAAGGCTAAATTTTATACCTTTCACAATAAGTTTTTCATCGTCAACAACTAAAATTCTACTGTTCATATACGCTCCTCCTCTTTATCTTTATTATGTGGTAATGAATTGTTTAATTTTTTCAAACGTTTTTTCCCCAATACCTGAAATGTTTTTAATCTCATCAACTGAGTTAAACATACCCTTTTCTTGTCTATAAGCCACTATTGCTGCTGCTTTCACTTCCCCAATTCCATTAAGCGTCATCAATTGTTCCTTTGTTGCTGTATTTAGATTAATAAGTATACTTTGATTTCTATCAGCTTGGGATAAAACGAAATTTGATTCAATCCTTTCTCTATTGTCATACGAATCCATTAATTTGTCAATTTCTTCACCTATCTTAGGCACAATTATTTTTTCATTAGGAACAATAGAACTTGCCAGATTGATAGCTATTGGATCGGCTTCATCAGTAAAACCACCGCACTTTTCAATGACATCATTAATGATTGCATGAACAGGAACATAATAGACACCCGGTCTTCTAACCTCACCACAAATATAAACTGGTACCTCAACTTCCTCCACCATTTCTATGATAGAAGTCGCTTCATCCCTTACCTCTATAGGTTGTACAACTTCTTTTTCTTCAGTGCTTATGATTTTGTCTTGCCTAATTTCTTCGCTTATTTCATATTCTTTCTGTGTTAAAGTAAGATCTCCCTTCTCTAACTGTATTGTATCTTGATTCATCTCATGGCTATAGACCATCCATCCAATATTTGTGATTATAAAACTTATTAAAATAATGATCCATTTATTCTCTTTTATATATGCTGTCATTTTTATCATCCTCCACCTAAAGTTTTAACATTTTTTTAATAAAATAGACTTTTCTCTTACTAAATATTATAAAATCTGTTATACTAATTAACATTGAAAGGAGTTTTTTGTATGAATAAAAAACAACGAACAAGCTTATTTATAAGTATGTTGCTTATCTTTTCTTTTTTACCTCTTAAAGCTGAGTTAATAGAGCCTAATATTACTGCAGAGTCTGCTATTCTAATAGATGCTAATACAAAAACTGTTTTATATGAAAAAAATGGATATGATAAACATTATCCTGCAAGTATCACTAAATTAATGACTGCTCTACTATCTATCGAAAATTTGTCACCTAATGATACGATTACCTTTTCTGAGGAGGCTATCTTTGGTATTGAACCGGGTAGTAGTCACATCGGTATAAATGTAGGTGAGCAGTTAACAGTAGACCAAGCACTACACGGTCTACTCCTTATGTCTGCTAATGAAGTTGCAAATGGTCTTGCTGAAGCAGTAAGTGGTTCAATAGATGCCTTTGCAGAACGTATGACTGAACGCGCTAAAGAGCTAGGTGCCCTTAATACTCATTTTGTAAATCCTCATGGATTACACAATGTAGATCACTATACAACCGCTTATGATATGGCCTTAATTGGTAGCTATTTAGCTGAAAATGAATACTTTCTCCAAATCATGAAGGATTCAAGCTATGAAATTCCTAGTACTAATAAAACAGATGAAACCCGTTATCTTTATCAACAACATAAAATGCTTAATCCTTTAAGAGATGCTACTATTTATCGTGAAGATGTTATAGGTGGTAAAACTGGCTATACAGATGAGGCACGTCACACACTTGTAACCATGGCAAAACAAGGTGACACGACTCTAGTTGCTGTTATTTTACAGTCTGAAAGAGATTCACTTTATACAGATACAGCACAGTTATTAGATTATGGATTTGATTCTTATCATTCTCTAACGCTCTATACAGCTGACGATATTTTAAAAACACTTCCTGTCTATACTGTAAAAAGTGGACAAGTTTATCAATCAGCAAATTCTGGCTTAGGTTTAGCTGAAGATGTTTCTGCAATTGTGCTTAATACCATCACTAAAGACGATATTGAACTTTCCTTTGATTTACCAGATAAGCTTGATAGTAATGTTAAAATGGGCGATGTTGTTGGTAGTGTATCTTTCATGTTAAATTCTAAACTATTAAGTAAATATCCACTCATTGTTAAACAATTAGATTCCCTACCAGAGCCTAATTTAAATTTTTATTCAACATACTCTTCTTCTCATCTCTTCAAGATAATTATGGTACTAATTGTTATTTTTATTGTAGTAATTATCCTATTAATGATCAGGCGAAGAAACATGCGTAAAAGATATTCTAAGATTAATAGATTATTTAAATAATAGATTATAAAGAAAAAGAGAATGTCCTAGACATTCTCTTTTTCTTTATAATCTATTATCGTAGCATCTTTCCATAATCGACTTAATCCATAAAACTGTGCATTTTCTTCTTCCAAAATGTTAACAATCACTTCTCCATAATCTAATAATATCCATGTTGCAGACTGATAGCCTTCTTTATGAATAGGTAAGTGTCCTTCCATTGCCAGTAAATCTTCCACTTCATCTGCCATTGCTTGTGTTTGTCTTATATTTGATGCAATTGCAATAATAAATATATCAGCAAGTGATGTTAGATTGTGTACATCGAGAGCTTCTACTGTAATAGCTTTCTTATTCTCTAGTGCCTTCACAATTTGTTTTCCAAGTATATAAGTTGTCTTATTCAATACCTTATTTCCCCCTTTAATAAATTCCACCAAGCTGTGATATAATGAGATACCCATAGTAGAGTACGAATATTACTAAAAAACTAATTCCTTCACCTTTTGATATTTTTTTATTAGAATAACTAAAGAAAAATAATAGAACTGTAGCTAAGATCATGACTATTAAATCTAAAGTAACAGATGTAGATGGAATAATATTTCCTAAAAAAGCAGCTGGAAAACCTGCTACAAAACAGATATTAAAGATATTACTCCCAATAACATTTCCAATTGCCAAGTCTTGTTTCCCTTTTCTTGCTGCTGTAATTGAAGTAACGAGTTCAGGAAGCGAAGTTCCTAGCGCTACAATGGTAAGTGCAATAAACTTTTGTCCTACTCCAAGGTAAACAGCTATATGAGTAGCTGAATCTACCACATAATCTCCACCTATTACAATGGCTGCTAGACCCAAAATAGTATATAAAATGGCTTGTTTTAGGGAATACTTTGTTTCAATTTCTTCTGACTGTCCATTCTTTGCTAATGTTACTAAGTAATATATAAAAATAGTAAAGAAAATTAAAATAACAAAACCATCTGAGCGTGAAATCATATTAATAGTACCTTCTCCTAATGTGGTATCCATAAGTAATATCCCCATTAGTAATGAAACCAAAAATAAGAAAGGAATTTCTTTTTTGATCGTACTATCTTGTACTCTAATAGGTGCAATAATTGATGATATACCCAGTATTAAAAGGATATTAAGAATATTACTTCCTATAATATTTCCCAGTACCATATCACTATTTTCTGCTAAAACTGCCCTTATACTGACTGAGGCTTCTGGCGCACTTGTCCCAAAAGCTACAATAGTTAAACCAATCAAAATATCTGGTACATTCAAATGCTTAGCTACTGCTGATGCACTTTCAACAAAAGTATCTGCGCCTTTAATCAGCACAAAAAAACTAATTGTTAAAATGATGACTTGTAATAACATTTCTTACTCCTTTAGTTATTCTGGAATATCAAATTGCTTATAATAATCAATGAGTTCATTAATAATTGGATGAACCTCTTTTTTCAAGATATTCGTTATATAGTTATAAGACGAAGTTAGTGCTTTATACATAGCGCGGTCTAAATTATATTGGGCCAATCGCTTAATTTCTTCTTTTTCTTTATAAGCACTTCTTCCTTCCTCCGTCATATCTGCTAAATAAATAACTTTTTCTAAATCAGTCATATTTAGTCTACCTAAAGTATGATATTTTATACCATTTAAAATGGATGGCTTAGAAATTCCCCAGTCTCTTTCTAAAATAACTGCGCCTATTTTACCATGAGCTAAATAGATGTTCTTTTTCTCATATTCATCTAACTCAATATGATATTTTTCACATAATGCTAAACTTTCTTCAGCTGAAATTTCTTTTGCAATATCATGAAATAGTGCGGCTATAAAAGTTTCATCATAATCTAATCCATTAAGTTTTGCATACTCTAATGCCATCTCTACAACGCCTCTTGTATGAGCATAACGTTTAGGAGAAAGTTTAGAAGCTACATACTGATACATCTCTTCCTTCTCTTTATCTGTAAGGCGAATTTGATAATTATAAAGCTCATGCTTCTTAATATAATTTTCCACTTCTTGTGGCACTAAGTATTTGATAGGTTTCATCTCTTTTAAACGTCTACGTATATCTGAAGAAGAAATTGCCAGAGCTGGTACCTCTAAAAAATAAATATTGGTTTTATACTGTTTATTAAGTTCCTCAATTTGTTGAATTAATTCCTCTTTATTATATCCAGGTCTTGTTACTGCAACAAAATTACAAATTTGAAGCAATTCTTCAGACTCTTTCCAACTTAATATTTTTTGAACTGCATCTGCTCCAGTAATAAAGTAAAGCTCTACTTCATTGCCATAGATACATTTTAATTCTTTAATAGTATCTATCGTATAGGTCACACCTTCTCTTTCCATCTCAATACGAGAGACTTTAAAATAAGGATTTGCAGCCGTAGCAAGTACTGTCATTAAATAGCGATGCTCACAAGTTGTCATATTAATATGTGACTTATGCGGTGGATGGCCTGTAGGTACAAAGATAACTTCGTCTACTTGAAATTCATGTCTAACTTCTTCTGCCGTTACAAGATGTCCCATATGTATCGGGTCAAAAGTACCACCCATTATAGCAAGCTTTCTTATTTTATTTTGTCTATTCATAAAAATTCTCCTCATTTAAGCTTCAATCTCTCTTCTATTATACCCTATTTGAACAGATTTTAAAAATCAAATAACAATTAAAAAGGTACTTAAGCCATATACGCTCAAGTACCTTTTTATTAATCAGCTAAGATAATTTTAGGGTTTTTCTTAGCTGGTTTATAAAGTACAATTTTCTTACCAATTACTTGTACAACTATTGATTTTGTTCTTTCACCCAAGCATTGTGCCATATCTTTTGGGTCCTCTAAACAATTTTGTAGTACACTAATTTTAACAAGTTCTCTAGCCTCAAGTGCTTGTCCTACGGCTTCTGTCACCTCAGGTGTTAAACCATTTTTACCAATTTGAAAAATAGGTTCAGTTTTTTGAGCAATTGATTTTAAGTAAGCTCTTTGTCTACTTGTAAGTACCATAAATATCCTCCCATCTATTATTTAAAATATTCAAACTCTAGGTCATAAATATTAACCGTATCGCCTTCTTGTATACCTGCTTCTTCAAGTGCTTTAATAATATCTTTTTCACGCAGATATTTCTGGAAAAATGCAAAACCTTGCTCTGTATCTAATGCTGTATAACCCATCATACGTCTAATGCCTTCACCTTCAACTACAAAATAGCCTTCGTGTGGTTCTGTAATAGTAAATGGTTCATTTGGCATTAAACTAATTTCTTCAAATTCAGGTTCAAAGATTACAACATCTGTTGGAGTTTGTTCAAGAAGCTCAGCTACCTCTTTTAATAAATCTTGTAAGTTATTATTTGCTGCTGCAGAAATTGGAATGACTTTAATGCCTTTTGGTTCAAATTCTGATTTAAGTGCTGCAATATTTTCCTCACAACCACCTACGTCAATTTTATTAGCCGCAATAATCTGTGGTTTTTCTTTTAGAATATTAGGATTAAATAGTTCAATTTCTTTTTGAATCGCATAGATATCAGCAATAGGGTCTCTTCCTTCTGTACCAGCTGCATCCACTACATGTAAAAGAACCTTTGTACGTTCAACATGACGTAAGAAATCATGCCCTAAACCTACGCCTTCTGAAGCGCCTTCAATAATACCTGGAATATCTGCCATTACAAACTGTTTACCATATTGATTCGTTACAACTCCAAGATTTGGAGCAAGGGTTGTAAAATGATAATTTGCAATTTTAGGTTGTGCATTACTTACCATTGAAAGTAATGTAGATTTCCCTACATTAGGGAATCCTACAAGCCCTACATCTGCAATCATTTTAAGTTCAAGAATAAGCCAATACTCTTTTGCTGGTTTACCTTTTTCTGCATAACGTGGTGCTTGTCTTGTTGGCGTAGCAAAATGTTGATTTCCTCTACCGCCTCTGCCACCTTTAAAAATAATTTCCTTTTGTCCTACTCGATGCATGTCTGCAATGACATGATTCGTTTCAGCTTCTCTAATGACTGTTCCTAGTGGTACTTTAATCACTAAATCTTCCGCATCCTTACCATGACATCTCTTTTTGCCACCTTCTTCACCATCAGCAGCTTTATAATGACGCTTATGCCTAAAATTCATAAGTGTGTTGCACCCTGGATCTACTTCAAAAATAACGTGCCCCCCACGACCACCATCTCCGCCATCTGGTCCTCCATTGGGTATATATTTTTCACGTCTAAATGATACGTGGCCATCGCCACCTTTTCCCGATCTTACAAAGATTTTAACTTTATCTACAAACATGTTGTCACTCCCTTCTTAATATAGTTTGCACAACAAATACATTTTTACACAGTAGAATGCTTTTCACTGCATGGTTGTTATTGATTCTTAATACAGAAAAAAGAAGGTTTCAACCAATGCTGAAACCTTCCCCAATTAAATTATGCTTCTTGTGCAACTGGATAAACAGAAACTTGTTTTCTGTCTCTACCTTTACGTTCAAATTTAACTGTACCATCTACTAATGCAAATAATGTATCATCGCCACCGCGACCTACGTTAGTACCTGGATGGATTTTAGTTCCTCTTTGACGATATAAAATGTTCCCAGCTTTTACAAATTGTCCATCTGCTCTTTTAGCACCAAGACGTTTTGATTCTGAGTCACGACCGTTATTGGTTGAACCTTGTCCTTTTTTATGAGCAAAGAATTGAAGGTTTAAACGTAACATGTAACTCACCTCCTATTGTTTATGAATTTGAATGTATTTTTCTCCGTACATTTCCTTCGTATCCATAAGACCCAGTATAAGAGTTCTTATGAGAAGTTCGGCTTCTGGTTCATATTTACCTGCTTGACGCTTTGTAAACATGACATCAATCAGCCCTTTTTTTTCATCTACAGCTAGTACCTCAAAAGGCTCATCTGTAAAACATTCGATTGCATTAATTGTGTTAAACGTTAGCATACTAACAGCAGCACAAATAATGTCATTACCATGCTCAGCATATCCTGAATGACCTTCAAGATGTATTCTATACACATGGTTGTTATTTTCATAAAGGGTAACCTTAATCATAAGAATTAAGCTTCAATAGCTTTAATAGTTACTTTTGTGAAAGGTTGACGGTGACCACGTTTTTTGTGGTATGATTTTTTAGCTTTGTATTTGTAAACGATGATTTTTTTACCTTTACCTTCAGCTACTACTTCAGCTTTTACTGTAGCACCAGCTACTAAAGGAGCACCTACTGTTAAAGAATCTTCTTTACCTACTGCTAAAACTTTATCAAAAACAACTTCTTCACCAGCAGCAACATTTAATTTTTCGATAACGATGCTATCGCCAACTTTTACATTGTATTGTTTGCCACCTGTTTCAATAATTGCGTACATGTGTACACCTCCTTATTCCGAAAACTCGCCGAATACGGTACTGAATCAAATCAGTTTAGACCTCTTCGTGCGGCTTAAAACACTTTAGTATAATAACATACTCTCCTAGGCCTGTCAATGCTATTTTTGATAAAATTGACAGAAAATCTTTTTATTCTCATGTACACTACCTTTTACAAGCTGAATTTTGACAGGATAGTATGCTTCTAGCAATGAAACGATTTCTGAAGATCTAAGTATCTCATAAAAATCTGGATGTGCCTCTAAAAACAAAGCTTGTCTAATGCCTTCTAGCTGTAATGCCTTTAATTTATGCTCTACTGCCATCATTTCAAAAAGAAAGCTACCTTTAACATAAGGCATATGGCATCCTACACATTGTCCTAATAACTGGTGTGGTACGCACTGGTACTTCTTAGTTCTAGAAAACTGTAAAAGTCCTAAATCTGTTAGTGGGTATACTTTTGTACGTCTATCTCCATACTGTTCTAGAAGTGTCTTTGCATGTTCAAAAATTTCTTCTTTATGGTGTGTATGTTTCATTTCTACCAGGTCAACAATAATAATACCCGATAAGTTTCTCCTTAAAATCTGTAAAATGGCCTCCTTAGTAGCCTCCTTATTAAGCTCTAATGTTGCCTTTTCAGGATTTTTCGTTAAGATAGCTTTTGCACTATTTACATCAATAATCGTCATGGCTTCAGTATAATCCACGATTAAATTTCCACCGTTTTTAAGCCATATCTTTCTTCTTAAAAGCTCATCTATCTTTTTTTGTAAACTATAGTTTGCAAAAATAGACCTTTGTTCTTCACAGAGAGTTATTTTTGCCTCGAAATGCGGATACTTAGCAAGTAGTGTTTGTAGAGAATTAATATAGTCCCTATCATTACAAATAATTTCTAAAGGTACTTTTTTTTCTAAATGCTCCATAACGACTTGGAATATACTAGAAGGCTCTTCATATAATACCGTTCCTTTAGCTAAGTAATCTTTTCCTTCTAAAATTTGAGTTGCTTTACATACTAATTCTTTTGCATCCTCTATAATTTCATCTAGTGTCGCTTCCATAGCGTGTGTACGAACAATAAATCCATATTCTTTTCCTACTGCACTTTCTATATGCTTTTTAAGGCTCTCACGATACGCTGTTTTTGTTATTTTCTTAGAAATATTTATGCCTTCTTCAAAGGGTAGACATACTAAATATTTGCCCATTAAATTTAACTTACTTGTTAGTTTATGCCCTTTTTCACCGGTATTTTGTTTTACTATTTGTACAGGTAGACGACTGCCCATATTAAGTTTCTTTTTATAGGCCTCAGGAATTTGTTTGAAATGTAACATGCCATTTTTCTCATCACCATAATCAACAAAAACAGCATTTAAATTCTTTACAACCTGCATCACTTGACCAATTACAATTTTGTTTTGCAAATTTGATTCTAATGCAGATTCAATATAGTAATTAACAAATTCATCGTCAACCAAAAGTGCTAGTTCAGTTGTTAACACATTCTTTTGGATTATTATTTTTTTATTCATTCCACTCTGCCAACTGTATATAATGGCATGAACCCATCTTTCCCTTCAGTATACAGTTCCTTTCTCACTACTTCTAATTCGTAAGGTGACTCTCCTACTAAAGCTTTTATGAAAAGGTCTGGATTAAGATTTTTACTACTTCCTGCAAATACTTTTAAATCAATGTCAATTAAATCTTCTCTATCAGAAAATCGACTTTCTAAAACAAGTGGCTTAATATCTAAAGGTGCAATGCCTTTCTTCCCTTTTTTGAGTACAATAAGTTCATTACTTGTTGCCAACTTATCTTCTAAAGTAGCAGCTGTTAATCTTGGCTGTTCTAAGACTTTTAGTACTAATTTATAATCAGCCCCTTGTACCAAACTCATTAAAGATGGTGTTTTTTCTTCTACCTCAAACACATCTAATACTTTAATACCTTGTACCATAACACGCTCTAACTTTTCTTTTACATCAAGAGCTGAAATAGCATCTTTCATAACTATTTCCATATATTCACCCTCACTTTGCATCCCTACAGCAAGTGGTAATGCAAAATAAACAAGTGAATGTGGGCTAAATCCTTGTGAATAGGCTACAGGAAGTTGTGCAACTTTAATTGCTCTTTGAAAAAGTCTCATGGTATCAAGATGCCCTACATACTTGACATTTCCACATTTACTAAATTTAACTCTAATTCTCATGACATAATCCCTTTCCAAAACGACTTGCACCACATCCTGTGCATTTTTCTCTACAGTTTGGCGTAGTTACCACTTCTTTTGCTTTTTCATTTTCACGTATTAAGAACTGCTTTGTAACACCTATATCGATATGATCCCATGGTAGTATTTCTTCGTAACTACGTGCTCTCTTTGCATAGAAATCAAAACTAAGTCCCATTTCTTCTGCTGCTTCAACCCACTTATCATGTTTAAAGTACTCACTCCAACTATCATAAGTACATCCTTTTTGATAAGCCCTATAAATCAGTTCAGCTACTCTTTGGTCCCCTCTTGCAATAACAGCTTCTAAAACACTTGTTTTAGCATCATGGTGAATATAACGAATTTGTTTTCTTGTAATACTCTCTTTTAAAAGTTTAATTTTTCTTGTAAAACTCTCTGCTGTATCTTGAGCTGCCCATTGGAATGGCGTAAATGGTTTAGGAACAAAACATGACGTACTAATTGTCAGTTGAAGACCAGGTGCACGTTTTGCCTTATCTATTCCAAAATAAGTTTGGACAATTTTATCACCTAATTCAGCAATTCCCTCTATATCACTATCTTCTTCATAAGGTAATCCTAACATAAAGTAAAGTTTTACACGATTCCATCCACCTTCAAACGCTAACTTACACCCTCTTAGAATTTCTTCCTCAGAAATGTTCTTGTTAATCACATCACGCTGTTTTTGTGAACCTGCTTCTGGCGCAAAGGTTAAGCTACTTTTTCTAACTTCTTGTACCTTCTGCATTAAATCAACTGAAAAGGCATCGACACGTAAAGAAGGTAAAGATATATTTACTTTTTCTTCGTTACAAAGATTAATAAGGTCATTAGTAAATGGCTCTAGTGCTTCATAGTCACTGGTGCTTAATGAACATAATGAAATTTCATCATAACCTGTTGAAGCCAGTAATTTTTTTGCTTGCTCTAATAAAACTTCTTTACTTTTTTGTCGTACAGGTCGATAAATCATCCCTGCCTGACAGAATCTACATCCACGAATACACCCTCTAAACATTTCTAGAGTTGCACGATCATGTACTGCTTGAATCCATGGAATCACTTGAGTCTCTGGATAAAATGCTTCATCAACATTCGTTACAATTACTTTTTTTATCGTTTGAGGGGCATCCTCATGTAAAGTAATACGTTCTTTTATAGTGCCGTCTTCATTGTAGTGTACCTCATAAAATCTTGGGATATAAAGACCTGGTACTTTAAGAAGTTCCACTAAAAAGCTTTCTTTACTTCTTCCACTTGCTTTCCATTCTTTATAACGATCAAAAATCTCATCGTAACTTACTTCACCTTCACCAATATAGAAAATATCAATAAATGGCGCTAAAGGTTCTGGATTGTAAGTACAACACCCTCCAGCAATAATAAGTGGATCTTCTTCACTACGATCTTTACTAAAAATAGGAATCCCACTTAAATTGAGCATATTAAGAACATTGGTGTAACACATCTCATATTGTAGGGTAAACGCCACAAAATCAAATTCTTTTAAAGGTGTATGTGTTTCTAATGAGAACAGTGGTATTTCTGCACTTCTCATCTGAGCTTCCATATCTGGCCATGGTGAAAACACGCGTTCACAAAATACATCTTCTCTTCTATTAAAGAAATGATACAATATTTGCATACCAAGATGGCTCATCCCTACTTCATAAACGTCAGGGAAACAAAAGGCAATACGCGTCATCTCTGGTGTTATGGTTTTGTTAGCGCTATTAAGCTCGCCACCAATATATCGTGCTGGTTTATCTACTCGAGCTAATAATGAATCAGTTAATTCTACTCTTGACATTTTATCCTCCGTAATTAAGTTAAATTAGTTGTTGAATGGCTACTGTCAGTTTATTGACAACTTGTTGCACTGGCTCTATCTCAACATTTTTTGTTAGCACTTGAGTGATTGTCCTCAAGTATACTTTACCATAATCACTTTCTTTTATAAAAAGTAAACTCCATATTAAAATTGAGCAAAATAAAAGTCGTGCGTAAAAAAGGTTTCTACTTCTATTTTGTAAAGCTACTTCATCTATATTAAGAGAATTATAACTACTTTCTTCATCGTCTTTTATATTACAACTCACTTTATCTACACTGCAACTTAGTTCATTCTGCTCCATTCTTTCTATTTCTTGTAACATCTTCATTCCCCCATTTACATCATCACTTAAAGATTACTAGCTATAAGATTATCTATTTTAATAACTAAACTATATATATGGGGAAATGAACAAGCCTATGCAAGACTTTATGCAAAATAAAAAAGACTTTAAAAAAGTCTTTTATCGCATAACTTCACGCCAGCTTAGATCGCCTCTTTCTAACGCCTTCACTAAAAGTTCAGCCGTCGCAAGATTGGTTGCAATAGGAATATTATGAATATCACATAATCTTTCAATCCCACCTAAGTCTGGCTCATGTGGTTTTTGTGAAATGGGATCTCTTAAGAAAATGACCATGTCAATTTCATTATGTGCAATTTGAGCACCTAATTGCTGTGAGCCACCTAGATGCCCTGCTAGATATTTATATATATTTAAATTAGTTGCTTCCTCAATTAATCGTCCTGTCGTACCTGTAGCATACAAGGTATGCTTGGTTAAAATATGACGATAAGCAATTGTAAAGTTTTCCATCAACTTTTTCTTTGCATCATGTGCAATTAAAGCTACATTCATCTTTTACCCTCCCTAAAACATTTTTTTCTCACTACGCATTGAAACATTAAGCACGAGCCCTAATCCCATCATATTAGCCCAAAGAGAGCTTCCACCATAACTTATAAAGGGAATTGGTATGCCCGTATTAGGTAAGAAATCTGTGACAACACCCATATTAACGAAACTTTGCATAGCAATCATTCCAAAGTAACCTATAACAATAAATCTGGCTAACTCATCAGGTGCACCCCTAGCAATCCATACACCTCTAAAAATAAATAAGAGCAAAATACAAATAATGCCCAATATTCCTACAAAACCAAATTCTTCACCAAGTACGGCCATAATAAAATCATTGTGTGACTCTGGTAAATAGTTAAGTTGGCTAATTGAGCCTTGATTTAATCCTTTACCCTTTAATCCACCTGATCCAATGGCTTGTACTGCACGTTGCGTTTGATATTTATCTCCAGATGAATCTCCTCCATTAACAAGACTCATAATACGTTTTCTTTGATAGTCTTGTATCAATTTTTGATCTGGATTATTAACAATATAAACAAAAACCACGATACCAAGTAGTCCACTAACACCTGCTGCTGTCATAATATACTTAAGATTCAATTTGCTTATAAATAGTTGTATCATCAATATAACAATCAGTATAATGCTTGTAGATAAATTTGGTTGTCTATTGACTAATATAAAAGGAACAAATTCAAATGCCCCAATAATAAGAACGGGCCATAATTTATTAATTCTATTATTATATTTATTAATAATAGTAGCACCACAAAGAATCATCCCAATTTTAGCAAATTCAGAAGGTTGAATTTGAACGCCTAAGATAGTAATCCATCTCGTTGCTCCATTAATGTTTTCACCAAATAATTTAACAGCAATAAGAATTAGAATAATACCTATATATACAATTAAATACCAATTAGATAGGACATGATAATCTATACTCATGACAATAATCATTAAAACTAAACCTATAACAAAAAATATTAGTTGTTTTTTAACATAGGTTGTATCCCCCGTATAAGCAGTTGCACTGTTAATCGCTAGAATACCAATCCCTGTTAAAATACTCATGAGTAAAATAAGCCAAATATCAATTTTTTTGATTAGTTCTTTTATGTGCATTTGTACGAAAAGTTCCTTTCAAACGATAACTACTTTACTTTTTTCAAATTTTTTATGGGAATATTAGCTGATAGCACAGGTGCTTTTTTCCCCTCTGTTTCATATTCCATATTTGATATTTCAATATTAAGTTCTTCAGTATCTATATCTACATATCTAGAGATGACCTCCAGAATATCTGCTCGCATCATCTCTAGAAGTTCTGTTGAACAATTCATTCGATCATGAATGAGTACCAGCTTGAGTCTGTCTTTTGCTACTGAGCTGGACTTATTTCTTTTGCTAAACAAAGTATTAATATCTAATAAACCCATGACCTTCCCCCCCTAATTTAATTACCAAATCCAAAAACTCTTTTCAATTTACCCATAAAGTTATTATTTACATTTAAATCTAAAAAAGGTACTTCTTCTCCTAATAGGCGATTTGCAATATTCTTGAACGCTTTTCCTGCTAGTGAATTACTATCAGCTGCAGCCGGCTCACCTTTATTCGTGGTAACAACAATTTGTTCATCATCTGGAACAACACCGATTAGATCAACGGCTAAGATTTCAACAACATCATCCATTGCCATCATATCACCACGTTTTACCATCTGCATACGTACACGATTGATAATAAGCTGCATATTCGATACACCTTGTGATTCCAAAAGTCCAATAATTCGGTCCGCATCTCTAACGGCTGAAACTTCAGGTGTTGTAACAACCAATGCTCTATCAGCACCTGCTACAGCATTTTTAAACCCTTGTTCAATTCCAGCAGGACAATCTAAGATAATAAAATCAAATTCTTCACGTAAACTATCACAAAGTTTTTTCATTTGCTCTGGGCCTACCGCATCTTTATCTCTTGTCTGAGCTGCTGGTAATAAAAAGAGACCATCAAAACGTTTATCTTTAATAAGTGCTTGTTTTAATCTACATCTACCTTCTACAACATCTACTAAGTCATATACGATTCGATTCTCAAGACCCATAACAACATCTAAATTTCTTAAACCTATATCTGCATCAACTAAAACAACACTTTTACCTCGTAAGGCTAATGCCGTACCAACATTTGCAGATGTAGTTGTTTTACCAACGCCACCTTTACCAGATGTTACAACTATAACTTCACTCATCTTCATCCTACCCCCGTTTATCGTTTGCTAATAACATATGATTAACACTTTTTGTATCTAGTACATCCACATAAATTCGTTCATCTAATAAATATGCAATTTTTAATGTATCTGTATCACTTTTTTCATCCTTTGGACAAGGTGCAATGACATTTCGAATCCCTATCTGAATAGGTGTCATACCTCTACTTATAATAAAAGGATTCTTAACTCTACCATCAAGGCCAGCATGAATTTTCCCTTTCATCATTCCAAAGATTATGACATGTCCGCCTGCTTTAATCACACCCCCTGGATTGACATCACCAAAGATCACAATATTTCCTGGATACTCAAGTTCCATACCTGAACGAATAATACCATAATAAAAGTGTGTTAATGAACCATTTAAACTTTCTAATTCATTTTTTACCCACAACATTTGCTCATCATAAGCTATGGATTCATTCTCAAATGGATGGACAAAGGAAATATTAATGATATTCTGATGTCTTAGAATATCCATTAATACTTCTTGTTCATCAAGACTCAATGTGCGTCCTTTAAATCGAATCCCTACTTTGGAACCTTTAAAAAAAGCTTTGGACTCATTTAGTTTTTGTTTGAAGTGACCTATCACATCGTCAAAGTTTGCTTTTTCATCTAGAATAACAGTTATCCCATCAGCATTACCTTTGAAAACGACAAGATTTCCCTCTCCCATGATTTCCCCTCTATTCTGTAATTAAATGATGCATAAATCCTCATCACAAGAGATAGATCTATGCTTATTCTTGCATCTATTTTACACCATATGGTAAGTCATTGACAATTAGAATTCACATATTTCGTCTTATTTTTCAAAATTAAAGCAATTCCTCAAAAAATATTCCGAGTATTTTTTTCACTTTGTTCAATTTTCTCATTTATTAAGTAAGCTACTTGATAAATAATAAGTGATAATGTAATGGTATAAATAAGCTCAGGAATAACTATAGATTTAATAAAATACCCAAAATTTAATTGTCCTCTTAGAACAAGAGAAATAATGTTTGTTACACTATAAAATAAACTACTCAATAGGGTACAAAAAAAAGGAATAATAAAATTTTCTCGATAAAAATTTTTATTTAGTTTACCACAAACATATCCAATCAGTGCATAACTTATAATAGTTGGTCCTAAATGTATACCAAATGAAATATCATTTAAAAATCCAGCAACTGTGCCAACAATTACGCCCTCTTTACTTCCTCTCAAAAGTGCAAAAGATACGATAATCATAATCATAAAATTAGGTGCAATATTCCCTATTCTTAGATATTGAAAAAGTGTTGCTTCAAGTGTATGCACAATGACCAATAAAAGTCCTATTATTGCAACTCGCATATTTGTCTACTCCTCTATTCACTCTCAGTATTAATGACCAAGACTTGTTGCAAATGATCAAAATCTACAATAGGTTTAACATAAGCATAGCTTACTAAATCATTATTATTAACAAGCACCTGCTCTACTGTTCCAATAAGAATCCCAGGAGGATATATATCACTTAAATAGGATGTTATAATTTGGTCCCCCTTCATGATTTCAGATTCACCATTAATTTCCAAAAGACATAATCCATCATTTGCAAGTTCAATATCACCTTTTAAAATGCCTACATCACCTGTACGACTCACTTCAGCACTCACGGCACTTCGACTATCTATAATGGAAATAGCCTTAGAAGCGATATCTGTCGCTTCTTCAACATGTCCTACTAAACCACCATTTGCTAAAATGACACTATTATCTTTAACATTGTTTCTAAGACCTTTATCGATTGTGTAGACTTTATTCCAATTACCATAGTCTCTACCTATTACATTAGCACCAACACCTTCATAATCTGCATAACGCTTTTTCATATCTAAAAGTGTTCTCAAATTTTCATTTTCATCTTGGTACTGAGATAAAATGGTTTTCTCATATCTAAGTTGACTGACTTCTTCTTTAAGGGCCTTATTCTCAGCTAATAGATCATTGACATTTTGAAATCGTTCAAACACATTACTTGTCCCATTGATAACAAGATTAATACCTTTTTCAAAAGGATACAGTACATAATTAACGCCTGTACTTAGCACAGGAATATCTAGTACTTTTCCAAGTCCAATAAGACCTATCAAAAGGATACCACTTATTAAGCCTACCCTTTTTACTTTTTTATTTAACTTCAAGGTAATCGCTCCTTGTTTTATTTTTCATCAGCAAAGATAGCTGACCATTTCTCTATATTTTCTAAAGCATACCCTGTTCCTTTAGCTACACAGTCTAGTGGGTCTTCTGCAATCTTAACTGGCATTCCTGTTTCAAGACCTATAAGTGTATCAAGACCATTAAGAAGCGCGCCACCTCCAGTAAGCATGATACCACTTTCCATAATATCTGCTGCAAGCTCTGGTGGTGTTTTTTCTAATGTTAATTTAATAGCATCAATAATAGAGTTGACAGGTTCCTTAATAGCTTCTGTTACTTCTGCAGATGTAATAGTGAGTACTTTAGGAAGCCCAGTCACAAGGTCACGACCACGAATTTCCATCGTCTCATCTTGTCCTGTTGGATAAGCTGCACCGATTGTAATTTTAATTTGTTCAGCTGTTCTTTCACCAATCATTAAATTATATTCTCTCTTAATGTAAGCAACAATGTATTCATCAAATTCATCACCAGCAATACGAAGCGATTTACTAGCTACAATTCCTCCTAAAGAGATAACAGCCACATCAGTTGTTCCACCTCCGATATCAACAACCATGTTTCCAGTTGGCTCCTCTACACGTAAGTGTGCTCCAATTGCAGCAGCCATTGGTTCTTCCATAATCAGTGCTTTTTTAGCCCCTGCTTTTTCTGTTGCTTCTTCTACAGCACGCTTCTCTACAGATGTAACACCAGAAGGTACACATACGATAACTCTTGGTTTTGAACCAAATAAAGATTGTTTATATGCTTTTCCGATAAAATAACGAAGCATCGCTGAAGTTGTATCAAAATCCGCAATTACACCGTCTTTAAGAGGCCTAATTGCAACAATATTACCAGGCGTTCTACCAATCATTTGTTTTGCTTCATCACCAACAGCTAATACTTCATTTGTTTTTTCCTTTATAGCAACTACTGAAGGTTCATTAACAACAATTCCCTTCCCTTTTACAAAAACAAGTGTATTTGCAGTACCAAGATCGATACCCATATCTTTACTAAACATATTTATCCTCCTAAATTAATCTATGTTATATATGCTAATTGACAAAATATCATATCTACCATCATACCTTTTTTTATTTCTTTTTTCAACAACTATAAGTAACTTTCTTCCTTTAAACTCTTATAGATTCCATCTCCAATAATAATATGATCTAATAGTGGAATTCCTATGAGTTCACCTACTTTTTTTAATCTTTCAGTTATTTGTATATCTTCCTTACTAGGTGAGGGATCTCCACTTGGATGATTATGAAGTACAATGATACTATAGGCGGATTTTTGAATGGCTATTTTATAAACTTCTCTAGGATGGACGACTGAGGCAGTTAAGCTTCCTGTAGAAATCATTTTGTAGCCTATCATCTTACACTTAGCATCTAAAAAGGTTACTATAAAACATTCCTTTTGCTCATGGCGGAGTGCTTCCATAAAGTACTGAGATAAAATACGTGGCGACGAAATTTTTGTATTAGGCTCATGCCTTTCCTTAGCAATACGCTTACTAAGTTCTAAAAGCGACATAATTTGGAGTGCTTTTATTTTGCCAATTCCTTTAATTCCCTGAAGTTGTTCATAAGAAAACTCATATAAACTAATTAATGAACTTTTTTGTCCCTTGGTACTATACGCTAATAAATATTGTGCCAGTTGCTTTACATTCATTTCCTTTGTCCCTGTTCGTAGTAGAATTGCTAATAAATCACTATTTGTTAAGGCTTCTAATCCATATTTCTCAAACTTTTCATACGGCATTTCTTCTGATATGAGTACTTGATTTTCCATAAAATACCCCCTTTTTTTCAGATTATCGCCACATTAAAATAAATTCATACAAATAGACATAAAAGCCTATAAAAAAATAAGCCTATACGGCTTATTTAAACTGTTTTTTTAATTTTTCATATAGTGCATGAACAGGTAATCCCATCACACTATAATAATCCCCTTCAATTCTTTCAATATATCTTGCACCATATCCTTGAATACCATATGCCCCCGCTTTATCCATAGGTTCATTTGTTAAAATATAGGCCTCAATTTCCTCTCTAGATAAAGACTGCATTTTAACCTTTGTTTCCACATAAAACGTTTCTGAAATTTCCTCATCTCTACCTATAATAGCAACACCCGTATACACATGATGCTCCTTGCCACTTAATCGTTCTAACATCATTTGTGCCTGCATCCTATCTTGTGGTTTGCCCATTATTTCTCCATCTAGGCAAACAACCGTATCTGCACCAATAACTATGCGACTTGGATAATCCTTTGCAACTGCACTTGCTTTTTGATAAGCTAATGCCTTTACATTTTCTTCTGGCGAAAGTGTTTCACTAATTACTTCTACTACCTCTTTAGTTTTTACTTCAAATGGCCATGGCAAAATCTGCATAAGCTCTTTACGTCTAGGAGACCCTGATGCTAAAATTAATGACTCCATTTACTTTTTCTCCTTCTACTTAACTAAATCTTTTTATAAAGTGCTATTCCTAGTAACATACCTATTACAGCTGCTAATGTAATATTAAATTTTACTTGAATAGAAAACCAGAGCACACCTAGATTGACTTGAATAGGCTGATCTAATCCAAATGTGCCTGTATAGTTCATCCACTCAAGGTATGATATATGATCACATAGGTTTCCTATGAAATATCCTACTGTTAACCCTGATAGGATGCACAGTAACAAAATCCAAACATTACCAAACTTTGATGTTCCATTTGCCACATTACTCCCCCCTAATTTATCTGATGTATCTTATTATACACTAAAATCAAAATAAGTGTCACTTTTCTCTTTTTATAGATCATCTTCTATAGCAGCCATCTTACTTCTTATTTTATCTATAGAATTAGTAAAAAGAGAGGTAAAAAGCTCCATGTAGAACTTCCTACCTCTATCTTTAGTTTGCTCTTTTATACCTTAGCAATTCATTATTTCTTATAAAGAAATACCTTCATTTAATGATTGATTGCTAACTGCAAGTGGTAGATGCTCTTTTCCAAGATTATCAAGCAAATTAGAAATAGCATTTGTTGGACATTTTGTGCTACATTTGCCACAAGCTACACAAAGACTTGCATCTATTTGCGCATAATTGTCTTTAAGTACTATAGCCCCTACATCACACTGTTTAACGCATAGACCACAACCAATACATCCCACTTTGCATCCTGCTTTAACATCCTTCCCTTTATCTTTGGAAATACAATTTACATGATAACTGCTATTAACTGGTACAAGATGAATCACTTGGCGTGGGCATTGTCTTTCACAAGCACCACATCCCACACACTTCTCACGGTCAATAACAGGTAGGCCTTCTTCCATGTGCATTGCACCAAATTGACACTGCGCCACACAAGAACCATATCCGAGACATCCATAGCTACACACCTTAGGTCCTCCTCCTAACAAGTGAGCATCTTGGCATGTGGCGATACCTGCATATTCAAATTTTTGCTTAGCATTCTCTGTATTTCCTTTACATCTAAGCACAGCCACTTTTTTCTCAGTTATATCGGCCTCCATGTTCATAACCTTTGCGATAGCTTTAATTTGTGCTTCATTACAAACAGGACAAGCATTTATTTTACTTTCACCTGAAGCAATAGATTTTGCCATAGCTTCACATCCTGCAAATCCACAGCCTCCACAGTTAGCACCTGGTAAATTTTCTTTTATACTATCTACACGTTCATCAACTGGTACCGCAAACTTCTTAGCAGCCATACCCAGACCTAATCCAAAGAGAAGGCCCATGCCACCAATAGTGATTATGGGTGATAAAATTGCTGATACATTCATGTTCATTCCTCCTTCTTATATATTTGGAATTAGGTTTTGAAAACCTGAAAAAGCAAGTGCCATAAATCCCGCAATCATCAGTACTAGGGGTAGACCTTTAAACCCAGATAATACTTCATTATCTTCTACACGCTCTCTAATACCTGCCATAAGAAGCATGGCAATTGTAAATCCTATTGCTGCACCTACCCCATTAACTACAGATTGAACTAAAGTATATGCTTTTTGCATATTTAGCACTGCTACACCTAAAACGGCACAATTTGTCGTAATAAGTGGTAAATAAACTCCCAATGCACTATATAATGAAGGACTCATCTTCTGAATAACCATTTCAACAAACTGTACTAAAGAAGCTATTACTAAAATAAATGCTAGCGTATATAAATACTCTAAATGAAATTGTACCAATATGTATTTATAGACAAGAAAACTACACATAGAAGCAATACCCATTACAAAGGTAACAGCTGCCCCCATTCCAAGTGCAGTCTCAACCTTTTTTGAAACACCTAGGAACGCACAAATTCCTAAAAACTTGACTAAAACAAAGTTATTGACAAGGGCTGCTCCAATGAATAATAGTATTAAATTCATTTTTCTTCCTCCTACTTTTTATTGGCTTTAACTGAATTTAATATAGCCATTAAAATACCTAATGTAAAAAACGCACCAGGTGCTAAAATCATAACCGTGGCAGGTGTGTAAAAACTTGGCATAATTTGTATGCCAAATAATGTACCAACACCTAATAATTCTCTAATACAACCGATTACTGTTAAGGATGTTGTAAATCCAAGCCCCATGCCCAATCCATCAAATATAGAAGCAATCGGTTTGTTCTTTGATGCATATGCCTCTGCTCGTCCTAAAATAATACAGTTTACAACAATGAGCGGAATAAAGAGACCTAAACTGCTATATAAAGCTGGTATATATGCTTTAAGTAAAAATTCAACTACGGTTACAAAACTTGCTATAACAACAATAAAAGAAGGAATTCTAATTTTTGATGGAATAAGATTTCTAATAAGCGAAATCGCAAAGTTGGAGCAAATAAGTACTGCTGTTGTTGAAAGCCCCATACCAATTGCATTAATTGCACTTGTTGTAACAGCTAATGTTGGACACATCCCCAAGACTTGTACGAAAGTCGGATTATCTTTAATAATACCGGCTTTTAAACGTTCAGCTAATTGAGTCATGATATATTCCCCCATTCCATCTTATGATTCTTTACGTATTCTACCGCTGTATTAACTGCGTCTGTAATAGCAGTAGATGTAATTGTAGCACCTGTAATGGCTTGAATTTCATCTTCACTTGTGGCACTTTTGCTGACTGTTAAAGGTGCTATCTTATCAATAAATTGATTTTTGAAATCATCACTATCCGCGCTAGCTCCGAACCCAGGGGTTTCTGAATGTTCTAAGATACTAATACCCTTTACAACCTCTTCTTGATCTATGCCGATTAATAATTTAATCGCTCCACCATAACCATTAGGTTCTACACGTAATACATAACCAACCGTTTGGTTTCCTTGTTTTGCAATAGATACTTTCTTAATCATACTTTCATCGGTCAAATTTACATTTTCAAAACTTTCTGCTGTTGTAATTAACTGACGCATAGTTGCTTCTTCTGTTGCAATTTCATTTTTTTCAATAATAGGTTTAGTAATCTCATTAACCGCACCTAAAATACCTACACAAATAGCTGTCAGAAGAAAAAGAATGGCACCAAGTTTTAATGGATGATTCATGCTTTCTCCCCCTCTCCAAATCGATGGATTTTAATATACTTATCAATTAGTGGTACTACTAAATTCATGATTAATATACTATAGCTAACACCTTCAGGATATCCTCCAAATAAACGGATTAATGTCGTTAGAAGTCCGGCTCCTACTGCAAAAATAATTTGTCCTTTTATAGTCATAGGTGTAGTTGTATAGTCGGTTGCCATAAAAAATGCACCTAGAATTAAACCACCTAAAAATAATGAATAGAAGCTTTCGTATAGATTAAATCCATTGAATAAGAATGTAAGTACAAATACAGTTCCTATGTAACATACTGGAATATGCCAAGTAATAACCTTTTTAACAAGCAAGTAAATAGCACCTACTAAAAGGGCTATCGCTGATGCTTCACCAATACATCCTCCAATATTCCCAACCAAACTGTCCATAAGACTAGGTAATTCTTGTGTCATACCATTTTGCATAAGTTCAAGCGGTGTTGCACTTGTTACGACATCTACTGATGGGAATAGTTGACCTGGTGTTGGTACATTAAAAGTTCTCATTGCTGTACTATAACCAGCAAGTAAAAAAGCTCTTGCAGCTAAAGCTGGATTAATAAAATTTTGCCCAATCCCACCAAAAACTTGTTTAGCAAAAATAATTGCTACAAACGCTCCAATAACAACAACATATATAGGGGCACTTGCTGGCACATTATATGCAAGCAAAATACCCGTTACAACTGCACTCAAATCTTTAATGGTAATAGGTCTTTTAAAACATTTTCCCCATAACCATTCAAAACCAACACATGAAATCACACTTACAATTGTAAGAAGTAATGCTCTTAATCCATAAAAGTAAATACTTACTAATAATACAGGTATTAAGGCAATAATAACATCAAGCATAATACTTCTTGTTGTATGTTTTGCTTTAGCATGTGGGGATGATGAAACAATTAACATCTTTTCCACTTTTCATTCTCCTTTTATTACTTTTTATTACGTATAACTGATTTTGCCGTACGAATACTTTGTACAATTTCTCTTTTTGCAGGACAAGTATAAGCACAACATCCACACTCAATACACTCCATTCCATGCTTATTAAGAAACGCATCATAGTGTCCATTTATAGCACTTTTTTGAAGGGCATTTGGCATTAATTTCATTGGACAAACATCTATGCACTTACCACAACGAATACAACTTGAAGGTTTTTCTTTACTAACTTCTTCTTCTGTAAGGCAAAGAATAGCAGATGTCCCTTTCATAATGGGTATATCAATATCTGATATAGCAACTCCCATCATAGGTCCACCTGCAATTAGTTTAATGACTTTTTCTAAATCAACTTCTGCATATTCAAGCACTTCTCTAAAAGAAGTTCCAATTTTAACTTCTAAATTACAAGGTTTTTTAACAGCACCTCCAGCCACTGTAACAATACGCCTTGTAACAGGTTGTCCTTTTGTTACCGCACGATAAACTGCAACAACAGAATCTACATTATGAACAAGGCATCCTACATCTATTGGAAGTTTTCCACTCGGTACTTCTTGTTGTGTAAGTGAATAAATAAGATGTTTTTCTGATCCTTGTGGATATTTAGTATGTAATAGTTGTACTTTAATAGGTGTCCCTTTTGCTAATTGAGTCATATGTTCAAAAGCATCCATCTTATTGTCTTCAATTCCTATAATAGCCTGTGCTTCTTTAAAGACATGCAATAAAATACTTAATCCCTTAATGACTTCTTCTCCATACTCTAACATTACACGATGATCTGAGGTTAGATAAGGTTCACACTCTGCACCATTAACAAGAATATAAGATACTTTCTTGTCAGGTGGTGTAGATAATTTGACATGCATTGGAAAAGTTGCGCCTCCCATCCCAACAATACCTGCTTCTTTTATACATTCAATGAGTGCTTCTTTTGTTAGATTTTCATCTACTTGTTTGATGTGTTCCTTCATTTGTGGTTCTTCTTCATAGAGTCCATCATTTTCTATTACCACACAATTGTCTCTAACACCTTTAAAGGTCATCCTTGTTTCTATTGTTTTAACTATTCCAGAAACAGAACTATGAATAGGTACCGACATAAATCCATCTGCTTGACCTATTTTTTGTCCCACATACACATAATCACCTTTTTTGACAATAGGTACACATGGTGCCCCAATATGTTGAGACATAGGAAATACCAACTCCTTATTAGGTAACATCAGCTCTATCTTTTTATCAGCTGTAGCCTCTTTATGATAGTTTAGATGTATCCCTTTTTTAAAGGTTAGCCTTTTCATATTGTTCCTCCTTTAACCATATATTTTTTTAACTCATAAAAATTATACATTTTTTTCAATAATCAAACAACCACAAGAGTCATTTTTATTTGTTTTATCTATAAAACATATTATTATATATATTTTCAAAAATATATAAAGACTCAATCACAATCTTGTATATACATTCTTTTTTATCTTTGTTAGACAGGCATTTTTATATGCTAAAAAAGAAGGAATCAAGTTTCCTTAATTCCTTCTTTTAATACCATTTACTCATTCTATTTTGTTAAGTAACGTACTTTGATTACATTTTCAATGGCACTGATTGCTTCTAACACTTTTTCTGAAGCATCTTCGGCAACATCAATTAGTGTATAGGCATAGTCTCCTCTACTTCTATTTGTCATATCTTGAATATTCATACCTGCATCAGCAATTACAGCTGTAATCTTTCCTAAAATAGCAGGGATATTTTTATGTGCAATAGCAATACGTGCACAACCATTCCATATCATTTGACATTCAGGATAATTAACAGAATGTGTAATATTACCCTGTTCTAGATAATCCTTAATCTCTTTAACTGCCATAACTGCACAGTTTTCCTCAGACTCTTCAGTAGAAGCTCCAAGGTGAGGAATCGTAATAATCTGATCATGTCCTAATACTTCTTCAACAGGAAAATCTGTTACATAAGTAGCTACTTTCCCTTCATCTAATGCTACTTTTAAATCATTATTTTCAACAAGTGTATCTCTAGAGAAGTTTAATAATTTCACCCCTGTTTTCATCTTAGCAAACGCTTCTTTATTAAACATATGTTTTGTACTATCTAATAAAGGTACATGGACTGTAATATAATCTGATTGACTATATACCTCCTCTAAAGTAGTAGCATGTTTAATATCTCTTGATAATCCCCAAGCAGCATCAACTGAAATATAGGGATCATAGCCAATCACTTCCATCCCTAACGCTTGTGCCGCATTAGCTACCATAACACCAATAGCCCCTAACCCAATCACACCTAACTTTTTACCTAGTATTTCTTGCCCTGCAAAAGCACTTTTACCTTTTTCTACGGCTTTTGCTACATCTTCTTTAAGCGTCTTTGACCAATTTATACCCTCTACTACTTTACGAGACGCAAGTAATAAGCCACATAACACAAGTTCTTTTACAGCATTTGCATTGGCACCAGGTGTATTAAATACCACAATACCTTTTTCTGCATAGGTATCAATTGGAATATTATTAACACCAGCTCCTGCTCTTGCTATCGCTAACACACTTTCAGGTAAAACCATATCGTGCATTTTAGCACTTCTTACTAAAATGGCATCTGCGCCTTCTAATGTATCTATTACTTGATACGCCTCTCCAAGTTCTTGGAGACCTTTATTTGATATTTTATTTAATGTATGAATATTATACAAAACCTTACCCCCTAATTTTCAGCCTCAAATTTCCTCATGAAATCTACTAATTTTTGTACACCTTCAATAGGCATTGCATTATAAATACTTGCACGCATACCTCCCACACTTCTGTGTCCTTTTAGACTTACAAGTCCTTCTGCTGCTGCTTCCTTAACGAATTTAGCATCTAGCTCTGGATCACCTGTTACAAAAGTTACATTCATCATAGAACGATCTTCTTTACGTGCTGTTCCTTTAAATAATTTAGATTGATCTAAGAAGTTATAGAGAAGCTCTGCTTTTGCCTTATTTCTCTTTTCTAATTCTTTTACCCCACCTTGTGCTTCAATCCATTCAAACATTAATTTAAGCATATAAATACCATAAGTTGGTGGCGTATTGTACATAGAATGATTATCTGCCATAAGTTTATAATCAAGCATAGCTGGTGTATTTTCTTTTGCATGCCCAATTAAATCTTCACGAATAATGACAAGTGTTACCCCTGCAGGTCCAAGATTCTTTTGTGCCCCTGCATAAATAATACCAAACTTACTAACATCAACTGGTTCAGACAAAATGCATGAAGACATGTCTGCCACAAGTGGTACATCACCTGTGTCTGGATATTCATGGAATTTAGTACCATAGATTGTATTATTGTCACAAATATAAACATAGTCTGCTTCTGGATCAAAATCTTCTTTTGCTACCTTAGGAATATAACTATATTGATCGGCTTTTGAGGAAGCAACAACATTAATAGTTCCGAATTTCTGTGCTTCCTTTAGTGCTTTAGATGCAAATTGTCCTGATTCTATGTAGTCTGCTTTAAAAGACTTTCTAAGTAAATTTAAAGGAATCATGGCAAATTGAAGAGATGCCCCACCTTGTAAAAATAAAACTTTATAGTTTGCTGGAATGCCCATAACTTCTCTTAGTTTAGCTTCTGCACTTTTTATAATGGCATCATAATCTTTCGAACGATGACTCATCTCCATAACACTCATTCCACTATCACCATAGCATATGAGTTCTTGTTGTGCTTTTTCTAACACTTCTAATGGAAGTGCTCCCGGACCTGCTGAAAAGTTAAATACTCGACGCATGATACCCCTCCTATAATTTATAAATATTAACCGACATTAAAATTAATGTTTATAAAATTATATTTAATTTGATATGATTAGTCAACTTATAATTTTTTAATATTATTAGATTTTTGTATAATAATTTATTTTATATTACTATTTTTCTTTCCTATACTTTAAGTAGTAAACGCAAAATAGCGGCTATACGTATTTCAATAACTACGTACAACCGCTATTTAACCTATGTTAGTTTCGCCTTTTTGATCGTATACTTACTATCTAGAGCCACTTTATAAAATAAGTTATAAACTTATTTTACTTAAAGCGTCTTGTAACACATTAATTTCCTTACATATATTGGGCACTTCATCCATGATAGGAACTTTTATAGGTTCAACTACTTTTTGGTATTCAATGGCAAAAATCATTTCTTTATATGCGCTTAATAATATGTAGATCTCATCATCTGAAAGATTTAGATAACCCTTAGTTTTAAAAGTATGTTCCAATAAATGACTTATATATTCAAGAGAAAATATGATGAAACACATATCTTCAACTCGATCTCTATTATTACCTATCTCACCTAATGCTGTATTATAGGTAGTATTAAGATTTGTCATATTCATCTTCATTTTTCCTACAAGCCTTATTGTAGCCGTTTTATCTATAGGATCACTATTTCTCACCAACTCTTCAAGTAGTCTATAATGACTTTCCATTAATTTTAATAACATACTTTTTAAGCGAATGGATGCAGAACGGTGCCCTATTAGAAATGTCCCTATTAATCCTATAGCGGAACCTATAATGACATTAATAAATCGTGCATTAATAAAAACTTCAGGACTTAAAAATGGTGCTTTACTTTCTGCCATAAGTATACCATTTGCAGTGATAAAAATAGTTGCCATGGCATAATTTTTACCAATGATAAATTCTATAATAGCTGATAACAAACTCGTAAATAGAATTAAGATATATCCCTCAGGGCCAAAATTTAAAATAATAGCTGCAAGTCCCAGTCCTATAATAGTGCCAACAGAACGTTCTATAGCTCGATTAAACGTTGCAATAATCGTAGCACCTAACATAACAGCTGCACATGACTGTGGAATCCAATAAGATTTATAAAAAGGCACAATATAAGATACTGCACAAGCAATCATGAGTACGACGCCATATCTAATTGCCTTATTAAAGGCTATAGAATCTTTATTTAAAGCTTCTTTAAACTGAATTTTTTTTGGTATTTTTATCTTTTTAAATTTATACCGACTATCTTGTAGCGGCCTATTTATATTTTCTTCAATTTCAAGAATAATGTGTATTAGTTTTTTATATTTAATTTGATCTTCCTTAGGGATATTTTGTAGCATTTTACCGATGCCTTCTATAGGAGTAAAAAGTAGACCATCCCTTTTATTTTTCTTTAGCTTCATTTCTTTGCCTATCTTTTTAATACTCTCACTTATCTCTTTAGGAATCATTAGATCTTTATCACATGCTAAATCAAGTAATTCAATAAGTAAGAAATTTGCCTGTTCATATAAAAGTGAGAGTCTATCAAAAACTAAAGATTCTTTCCAAGGCATGTAGGTCGTTAGTAGCATTTCTTCTGCTTCTCTCAGACGATTAATGACACGATTTCTTAGTACACTTATATTTTCCTTTCCAATGGCATGACTAAAATCTGCTAAATACATATAAATATCTTTTAAAGCCCTTGTTTCAGGCCCATGAATATCAAAAGGTGCCGCAATCATACTGACTAACCATGAAAACGATGCACTTAGGAAAACAATGAGTGGGCGTTCAAATAAATCGCCTGGTTCCAAAGGCATTGAAGTTGTCATTAAATAGATTAAAATAAAAAATATACCTGCTGGACCAGGTATCCTTAATACACCAAAAATAAAAGTTGTAACGGCTCCTATAAGACCCAGCGTAACTATAACAATTAATGGATAGGGTGCTACTAGTGTTCCTAAAAAAACTGTCAGTGTAAACCCTATTACAACATAAAACATTTTCTTTGCTCTTCTGTAATAAGTTTCATTCGTAAAATACAAATAGGCAAAGCTACCTAATGCACCAATTGAACTCCACTGTGGCTGATTAAAAATCATTCCTAAAAGCATTGGAACACTTGTACAGATGGCTATTCCAATTGATTTTTGCCATGGGTTAGGTGTTTTTTTCATTTCAAACATCTGTTTTATGATAATAAAAATACGATTAATGTATTTTAATAAAAAGTTGTCTTTTATTATGGATTCCCTTTCACTTTTTATCATAATATAATCCTCCTAATTATTAAAAATATGCTTTATTATTACTCTCCTCCTAATTATACGAAAATTACACGAAAAATGCGAGTCTTCTAAGACTCGCATTTTAATTAGTTGGCTTGATCTCCCTCAAATTTTGGTTTTGTTTTAGCAGCAAGTAAAAATAATCCTGTAGCTACTAAAGCAAGTACGATAAGTACATATAGAAGTGTTGTATAAGAATTATTAATATTATAAATGCTACCTGATACAATTGGGCAAATGGCTGCTCCTAAAGATGAAAATAAAGAAACAATACCATATTTTGCGCCATATTCTTTTTCTCCATAAAGTGATGCTGTTATATAGGAAGGTGTTACTGTAACAGCTGTTGCACCAAAACCTGTAAATACTGCATATAATACGGCAGGAATTAATAAATTACCTTTTAATAAAAATACAAAACTTGCGATATTAGATATTCCAATTATAAGAAGAACTGTTTTTAATCCTAATTTATCAAAAATTCTTCCTACATAAAGTTTACCTACTATTACCATAGCTGAACTTAATGATAATATTAAAGCAGCTGTTTGTGCTGAAGCACCAATATCAGTTAAGTATGGACTTAAGTTAACAATCATACTATTGACAACAACACCAGAAACTACAATTGCAAGGCAAAGTGCCCAGAATGATACTGATTTAATCGCTTGACTTTGTGTAATACCAACCAATTCTTTACTTTTCTTATTAGTTGAAACTTTATTTTCTCCATAGGCTAAAAGGCCAAGATCTGCTGGACTAAATCTGATTACAAACATGGTAAATGGTACAATAAGTACTAAGATAGAGATACCTGTAATAAGATAAGATGCTCTCCAACTAAAAGTTGAAATAATCCAGTTATTTATTGGGCTTAATATAATACCACCAAAGCCACTTCCAGATAATGCAATTCCTAAAGATAATCCACGCTTGTCAACAAACCAATTTGTGATTAAAACAGATGTAGGAATAATAGCTGCCCCTGCAAGAGAGATTCCCATAGGTATCGCTAATAAATAAAAATGCATAAGTTTTGTAGAAAAAGCAAAACCAATATAAGATAAAGCTCCAAGAACTGTACATACCGTTAAGTAAAGTCTTATATCATATTTTCTCATAAGTTTTCCTGCAATTGGACAAGCAACCATAGAAACTAGAGCCATAATTGTATAATAAGTATTAAACTGAGTTCTTCCAATTGCAAGTTCTTCAGTAACAGGTTTTGTATAAAGTGATACTAAATTAACAATTGGTGTATATAAAAATGTCATAATCATAAAGGAAGCGATTACAATCCACCAGCCATAGAAGAATTTATCTTTTTTATTCATTTCCAACTTCCTCCTCATTTGTTGCATTATCTTTAAGCCAATTCATTGCACAGTTAGCAAGTACTGCTACTCCAATTGGTAAAGCTTTTTCATCAAATACAACGTTTGGATTATGTAAAGGATAATTATCTTTATTCCCTGCACCTAACCACATATACATAGATGGCACTTCTTCACTTATATATGAAAAATCCTCTGTTCCTGATAAAGGTTTATCACTTAAAGTGAAATTTTCTTTTCCTATAATCTCTTCAATATAAGGTGTCATGGCATTACATAATACTGGATCATTATATATAGATGGTGTATAGAATTTTTGGATAGTATAACTTCCTCTCATTGTTCTTACCACTTCATCAATGATTTCATAAATTCTCTTTGAAAGATGATTTCTTGTTTCCTTATCGAAGCATCTTAAACCACCTTCTAAAACTGCTGTATCTGGAATAATATTAGCAGCTGTTCCTCCACCCATTTTGCCTATAGTTAATACTGCTGTTTGGAAGGGATCTGCTTCTCTACCAACTAAGCTATTAAGCATTGTATAAAGTGTATTAACAATCATAAGTGGGTCAATTCCTAAATGAGGTGTAGAACTGTGAGCACCTTTTCCTTGAATCTTAACAAGGAAAGTATCCATAGAAGCAGAACCGACACCTTGTTTATATTCCATTTTCCCAGGTTCAATTTCTGCACTTACATGAAGTGCCATTGCTGCATCTACTTTATTATCTGTCAATAGACCTGCATCAAGCATTGATTTTGCACCTTGTCCGATTTCTTCTCCTGGCTGGAACATCAATAAAACCGTTCCTTTTAATTCAGCTTCTCTTGCTTTTAAAACTTTAGCTACCCCCAGCAAAGTTGCAGTGTGCATATCATGTCCACATAGATGAGCATAATGATTACATGATTTAAAGGAAAGCTCTGCATTTTCTTCCATTGGAAGCGCATCCATATCCGCTCTAAGAAGAATTGTCTTGCCACCTTGCCCAATTTTTGCAGTTATAGCTGACTTACTAATTAGTTTGGGTTCTATACCCATTTCTTCTAACTGCTGAATAACATAAGCTGTAGTCTTTTCAAGCTCAAGTCCTATTTCCGGATTAGAATGAATATGTCTCCTATTTTTTACTAATTCATTTTCTAATTCCATTGCGGCTTCTAAAATACCATTCATATTACTATGCCTTCTTTCTCTATACCTTTGAAATAATAATATATTTTCAAAGAAACATATTATTACTTCCTCTAACGCTTTTAGATTATACGTCTCTTATTTATAGAGTTCAATTCAACCTTTTCATATTAATATTCCAAAAAGGAATATTAAAGCAAGCGTTTAGAAACTTCATCAGGATATAAGATATTCTATCCATGAAGCCCTGTTTAGATATGATCAGGTTTCAGCATATAGTTTTTTAGTATGACAGTAGATGGCTTTAAGCTCCTTCCTTTAGGAATGGCTAAGACCAACTTTAATTTTGTCGTATCCGTTAATGGTATCATTTTCATATTATCATTTAACATAGGTTTTACTATTTCTTTTAATAAAATAGATACACATTTTGTTTCCTCCATCATATGAATAATGGTTGTCGTTCTAGAATAGTGAAAACGTGCTTGTGGTGTAAAACCATTCCTTTGACAAAGATCTATTACCGCATAATAAATATCAGTACCTGCTTTTAATAAAATAAACTGGTCATTTCTTAAATCTGACAAATTAATTTTATCTTCATTAAATAAATGGTGACCTTGCGGTATAACTGCAACAAATTCATCTTGGTCAAGAGGAAATGTATTGGCAATCGCATCTAGCTTAGGTGAATCATACAAGATACCTAAATCAATCTTGTTATTATGAATTTCATTAATGATCGAATCACTATCCTCTTCCATGAAATTAATATTAATATGAGGGTGATCATTAATAAATCTTGTTAATCTTGGAACAACTCCATATTGTGCCTTAATCGGAATACTCGCAATTGAAACATGTCCCTTCTCCAAAGATAAGTATTTCTTCATGCTACTTCTCATTTCATCATATTCCATTAATAGTTTTCTTGCATAATGGTAAAAATCATGTCCAGCCTCTGTGATTACAAAATTTCTCTTATTCGTTGTATCAAATAGTAAAATACCTATCTCTACTTCTAAAGACTTAATTTGTTTTGAAAGAGATGATTGAGAAATAGAAAGTTTTTCTGCTGCATAAGAAAAACATTTCTGATTATATACCTCCACAAAAAATTTTAATTGTTCAAAATTCATATTAGTTATCCTCCTAAAAATGACATTTATGTCACCTTTATTCATTGTAACATAAGAAAAGGACTTTCAGACCTTGAAATTTATAATAAAACTTCAAAGTAACCTGAAAGCCCTTTTCAATAGCTCAATCCCTCTTAATTTGCTTTTAATTTAAAGTACTTCTTTAAAATCCAGCTGGGTGTCAATATCAAATAATTCTTTTGGATGGCCTACTTCATACCCGATGGCATATTCACTATGTCTAGCTATAATCTGTTTCCCTCCTTTATCTCCACTTAATCCCATAAGTTCTTCTTTATAGACTTGGGCAAAGATAACAGGATTTCCTCTTTTCTCTTCATAGAATGGATATAATATAGCCGTTTCTTTTACCTCAATACGTTCATACATACGCATCATATCTTCTATCGTCTCTTCTCTAATAAAAGGCGCATCTCCTACAAAAAACATATAAGCATCACAAGGCTGACTTACCTTAACGCCTAGCTTAATGGATTCACTAATTCCCTTTTGAGGATTATTATTTTTTACAGCTTTGATAATGCCCTTTGAACTCTTAGCATGACTTACTAGACTAAGAACTTCATCATATTGTGATACGATAATCACCTCATAGAAATTTTGCTTTACTACCTTGTCAACAATATGCATCATAAGAGGCTTCCCTTTATATAAAGCCAGCAGTTTATTACCTCCAAATCGCTTACTAAAACCAGAAGCTAAAATAATGGCAGTTATTTTCATTATTTCATCATACCCATAATAATTTTCTCAGGCGTAATAGGTAATGTTCTTACGGCTACACCTGTTCCATTAAATACAGCATGTGCAAGAGCTGGTGAAGGTGTATTAATAACAACTTCCCCTATGGATTTAGCCCCAAATGGTCCTGTTGGTTCATAGCTACTTTCAAAAGCTACACGTATTTTTCCTACATCTAATCGTGATGGAATTTTATACTGCATAAAGGAGTTGTTCATCATTTTACCTTGTGCATTATATTGAATATCTTCATAAAGCGCCATACCAATTCCTTGTACAATACCACCTTCTGCTTGAATTCTAGCTAGGGAAGTATTAATGACTGTACCGCAGTCTACTACACCTACATAATCAATAATTTCCATCTCCCCTGTTTCTGTATCAATTTCAAGTTCCACAAATCCAGTCATAAATGGTGGTGGTGAAGTTGGACTAGTATGAGACTTAGTAGCTGATAGATACTCATTTATATTGCCTCCTGCTTGTCCTTCTCCTAAATCCTTAAGGGTTAAAACTTTACTTCCATCTGATGTTTCAAATTGATCTCCTGTAAAAATAATTTCTTCTTCTGAGACTTCTAGCACTTTAGCTGCTGCCTTAATCATTTTTTCTTTTAATACTTCACATGTATTAATAACAGCCTGACCCGTTAAATAGGTAGTACTAGAAGCATAGGAACCAGTGTCAAATGGTGAAATATCTGTATCTACACCTGGAACAACAATTTTATCCATTTCACACCCTAAGCATTCTGCAGCAATTTGTGCAAGGATAGTGTCACAGCCGGTTCCCATATCTGTTGCACCAATCATAAGCGTATAGAAACCATCATCTCCAAGTCTAATCTCTACTGATGCCACGTCTATATCAGCAATAGCTGAACCTTGCATTGTCATAGCCATTCCTACTGAACGTACTTTATTTTTACCTACTTTTTTGTAAGGATATTTTTCATCCCATCCAATGAGTTCTTTTCCCTTTAAAAGACATTCCTTAAGTGCTGTACTTTCTAATCTGTTATCATAATAAGCAGGCATCACATCGCCTTCTTGTGCTATATTCTTTAGACGTAGCTTAACAGGGTCTATATTTAGCTTACTTGCTAACTCGTTCATAATACTTTCTAATGCAAAGCATCCTTGTGTTGCTCCATACCCTCTAAAAGCACCAGCTGACATCGTATTGGTATAAACTACATCATAGCTAAATTTAAAAGCCTTTGCCTTATTATATAACGGTATGGTTTTATGTCCTGAAAGTCCAACTACGGTAGAAGCATGTTCCCCATAAGCACCTGTATTAGACAACGTGTAAAGGTCAATAGCTTTAATATTTCCCTCTTTATCACTTCCTACTTTAACACGTATTTGCATCTCATGACGGCTTGTAGAGGCTTTAAAAGTTTCTTCTCTAGTAAAAATCATAGCTGCAGGTTTTCCTGTTTTTTGAGTAACAAATGCCGGATAAATCTCTGAGACCATAGTTTGCTTAGCTCCAAAACCACCACCAATACGAGGCTTAATGACACGTACCTTCGTTTTAGGAAGCCCAAGTGCTCTTGCCACATGTCTTCTTACATGGAAAGGAATTTGAGTACTTGATACTAAAGTAAGCCTTCCATTATGGTCTAAATAACTATAAGTTCTAAAAGTCTCCATCATGGCTTGTGCATTTGCTTTAGTATGGTAAACTCTTTCAATAATTACTTCACTTTCGGCAAAGGCTGCTTCTAAATCTCCATGTACCATACTCTCAGAAGCGCATAAATTACGCATTCTATCTCCTCCTATTGGGAAATTAGTATGATAATCTTCTTCTGGATGAATAACAGTTGGATGATCTAATGCATTGGTAAAATCAAGAACAGGCTCTAATATCTCATATTCTACTTTTATGAGTTTAAGCGCTTTATCAACAGCCCCTTCGCTTTCTCCCGCTACAATAGCTACCACATCACCTACGTAACGTACATATTCTTCTAGTATATAACGATCATATGGACTTGGCTCTGGATAAGACTGACCTGCCATTGTAAAGCGTATATGTGGTACATCTTCATAAGTATAGATTGCCTCTATACCTGGAACCTTGAGAGCAACTTTTTTATTAATATTTTTAATTCTAGCATAAGCATGAGGACTTCTTAAGACTTTAACCACTAAACATTCTTTAGGCATCATATCTGCTGTATATACTGGTTTTCCTGTTACAAGGGCGTTGGCATCTATTTTTTTTACATCTGTGCTTACATATCTCATTTTTATGCTTCCTCCTGTAAATAAGCTTTAATGGCACGAAGTTGTCCCATATAACCTGTACATCTGCACAGATTGCCTGCTAAATACTGTTTAATATCCTCTTCATTAGGATTTTTAAGTTCTCTCTTCATAGCGAGTACATTCATAATAAATCCTGGACTACAAAATCCACATTGTTCTGCTCCTTCTTTTGCTAAGAAGTCACCAAAAGCTTGCGCTTCTTCCTCTATTCCCTCTAAAGTCGTTACCTTTTTACCATGTGCTCTTACTGCTAATACGGAGCATGATAACACAGGCACTCCTTCTAACCAAACTGTACATAAGCCACAGTTTGTAGTTTCACATCCTCTTTTTACGCTGTAATATCCTTTTGAACGTACATAATTAATAAGCATTAAG